>CBIHQF010000136.1:0-8266 GCA_966211665.1 uncultured Pseudomonas sp.
CGCAACACACACGGATCTCAGAATTAAGCGCTCGGTTGATATAGCGCTGAGAGGATGCTCGAGATGCTTAAGGATTACGCATGACACCGTTTGATCTAATTTCCGCGCTGTATGAAAGAAATGTCTCCTTCGTTACATTTCGCAATGCACTGAAGTCTGAGGAATTACCTACCTCTACGGGGTGGGAGGAGACCATCAAAAAGCTGGAGCCTATTGAGCGTGCCCATGACACTAAAGAAGCTTTTGCGGTCTCTATTCAAAAGATTCACGCGGATCTAACTCTCTACTGCGACAAAGCATTGAGAAGTTACAGTCTTGAAGAAGATGTCGCGTACGCCTTATATGCTGCTCTTTCGGATGGTTTCGTAGAAGCCGACTCGCCATATGCGGAGGGCTTCCCGGCGCCTCTTAATCGCGAGCAACTTATTAGCGCTCCGCTCGATATATCGTGCGTCGCATCCTGGCCATTTGACGGCGGGGAAAACTACCTGTTCTGCTCGAAAATGTACCTGACTGAGAGGTCTGAAATTCCGGCGGACTCGCTAGCCGACGAGGCTAGGGAAAACCTAGGAACATTCGATTTCCTAGTCGGTGTTCGTAGGACACCTGTCCAGCTTTACGACTCTGTATGCGTGTCTTTCTCTGAGCCTCGGCTTGAGATTCGCCTTGATGGCATCAAACGATTTAATTCCGATGACACTGAAAAGCGGCTGCGGCGTATATTGTAGATAATTCAAAAACGTTACCGCGAAGTTACTGGCCAGCCGCTCACGTTGCCAGCACCACGTAATTTCTTTCCGGCGCTTCAAGATCTGTACTCTAAACCTGACGGCGTGATTGGCGAGTTAGGTCATCTGACGGATGCAGCCGGCATCTATAAAGAAAAGATGAGACACAAGACTAGAGATGTGCGCACCGATCCGTACCATAACGGTGGAGCAGAGGCGGTAGTTGATTTGAATATCTTCAGTATCTCGAAACATTGGCCGTCGCCATCTGGGCATGGTTACCCAGAGGTCGCTATCCCTGCTCACTTTGCCGTTGCAAGTGAACAAGACCCCAAAATAACGGTCATACATGTGCTAAATTGTGCTTCTCAAGAAGATTACGAATTTGTGATGGATAAGGTCATCAGTGAAGAATGAATAAAGATCGCGTGTTCGGCTTGTTGCATGAGGATTGCTCCGGCGAAATGCTGGAAGCATCTCTGCGCTTGGCTGATTACGTGTTCTCTAACCGTTCCGATATTCACCATCTGACTTTTACAAGGCTTGGTCAGATTGCGAATTCTAAAGACCCACGTTTGGTGCTCTCGCTTGTTCAGTATTTGACTGGTGCGAAAGTCCAATTGTTGGATGCTAAATTCGAGTTGATAGTGGATGACCGCATCTCCATTCTTGACAATGAAGACTTAGCAGAAGCCGAGCGAACTAATGTTCTGAACGATCCTGAAACAGGAGAACCAGTTCAGGATTACAAAAGCAAAGTATTCCCATATTTTGTCCCCGGTAGAGCTGTTACTGGGGGAAGTCTTTAATGCCTAAAACTCTTGGCGAATATTCGCTTAATGATATCGCAGCCATTGGTCAGCATATTCCGGGTGTTGGCAATTGGCCCCGCAGGCTCCTCGCTAATTCGTATGAGGACTTCGTGCAGGTCCTCTACGATGACATCGACAGCATTGTGGCTGAGCTGCAGCTTAACCCAGAACTGGTAGAGGATGATGGCGAAGACCGCCTGTCTGTAGAGCTTAAGCGTACCCTTAAACATATGGGGTATACAGCTACGCATGACGAAAAAATCGGTGGTCACTCGGATATTGTAGTTAAGAATAGCAGAGACTTCTTGTGGATTGGTGAGGCTAAGATTCACTCGTCGTATGATTATCTCTATCAAGGGTTTCAGCAATTAACCACGCGTTATAGTACGGGCGATCAAAACCAAGATCGTGGCGGAATGCTTATTTATATCCGTACTATGGATGCTGCGGGCGTGATCGCTCAATGGCGGGAGCACCTTCGCAGTAAAGAACTGATCGATTTCTCTGAAGCGGATTCTACAGCCAGAGCGGCTTTTACTTTTTTCACCACCCATAAGCATGATCGATCCGGACAGCCGTTTCATGTTAGGCACGTCGGAATAATTCTCGGATTTGCTCCTCAAGACCGCAGGAAAAATCGTGCAAAAGGATCGGTAGCGAAAGCGGATTGATTTAGATCCCCGTTCAGGCACTCGGAAATAAATCCATTCCTTCTTCAGCTAGTGTTCAGCCCCCGCCATTACCACTTGGAAAGTTGCTCTCGAATGCAAACGCAAAGGCGCTTTTCAAATCTCGCGCCGAAGTTAATGTCAACGCTCACTGCCATTAACGGAGTATGCAGATGAGTTGCGAGGTAGCTGTTGCGGTTGCGTCAGAGGTCAACGGGGCGAGCGTGCCCGAGTCTGTGGCGCTGACGGCCGAGGAATGGATGATTGTTCGGTTCTACCGTGGCCTTGATGAGCATGACCAAGCCTGGATGCGGCGGATGCTCTCTGCCCTGGCGGGGCGACCGAAACCTGACTGACATGAGAAGGCCCCTCTACGGGGCCTTTTGCGCTTCCTGCAACCGCTTCCACTCCCGATCGACTGCCCGCTGGGCATTGGCCTTGCTCGCGTAGAGGTGCGTTAGGCGCTTGGGCTTGGTCTGGTCGCCGGCGGTGAGTTTCTTCTGCTCGCCCGTTTTCTCCTCGCGGTACCAGGCGACGACGCCGGTGTAGTCGCCGTCGTGGTCGGCCAGCAGATCCACGTCATCGCCGTCGGGCAGCTTGGATTCAAGCTCCAGGCTTGTGGTGTAGCTGTCCGGGGTGAAGCTGTGGCGCAGGTTGCCGCCCAGCCAGACGATGGCCGCGATCTCGGCCTTGATGCCCAGCAGGCTGTAGGTCTGGTCGGGGGTCAGCTCCGGGCGCCCCTTGGCCAGCATGTAGCTGAGCGTGGCGGTACCGCGCTGCAGGCGGCCCCACTCGGCGCGGGCGGCGCGCAGGGCGCTGGCCTGGTCGGTGTAGCTGTGGCGCAGCTCCTTGAGGTTGTCGCCGCCGCCGGCGATGGCCTCCTTCTTCTCCGCGCTGTTGATCTCGTAGTAGTACGCCTTGACGCCGGTATAGCTGTCGCGGTCGGCCTGCAGGAAGCGGTGCTGGTCGCCGTCGGCCCGAGTGAGGGTGACATGGGGCAGGCTCAGGCCGCTGGCGGTGGTGCTCTTGCCGGCCTGCATGAACAGCAGGCGCCCAGCCTTCACGGTGCTGATGGCGTCGTGCTGCAGGCCCAGGCGGCTGAGCAGGTTGGCGTCGCTCTCGTTGGCCTGGTCCAGGTGCAGCAGCTCGATCGCGGCAAGGATGGGGCTGACCACGGGTGCGAGGCCATGAGCGGAGGCGATCGAGGCGATGATCGCGCCCAGGGTGGCGCCGTCCCAGCTGCGTTCGCGCTTGACCTTGAGGCCGCCGCGCAGGTCCGCGCTGCGGGCGCGGATGCTGAGCACGTCCGGCGCCCCGCTGTGCTCGGTTTCGTCCACGGTGTAGCTGCCCTTGTCGACCAGGCCGGTATCGCTCCAGCCCAGCCAGAGGCGCACGGTGGCGCCCCGGGGCGGGATGGCCAGCAGCCCGTCGTGGTCGCTGAGGGTGATGTCGAGCTGGTCGGCCTCCATGCCGCGGTTGTCGGTCAGCTCGATGCTGACCAGGCGCTGCTCGATGTCGAGGGTGATGTCGCGGCCGTTGACCACCACGCGGCAGATCGGCTTGGGGTAGGACGTCGCCTCGCGGTAGCGGTTGGCCGCGTCACCGAGCAGCGCGCCGGCCTGGCTGAGCACGTTCACAGCAGCCCCCGCAGGATGCCGCCGATGCTGCCGGTGAGGCTGCCCAGCAGATCGACGCGGCCGTCATCGATGCGGCTCAGCTTGAGGTTGAACTCGATACGGCGCGCGGCGCCGTCACGGAAGAACAGCGTGCGCGTCTCGCTGAGTGACTCGATAACCCACAGACCGAAGATCCGGCCGTCACCTTGCACCAGGGGCCAGGCCTTGCCGGTGTCGGCCATCGTGCGCAGGGTGTCGAGGCTGAGCGGGCTGCCGACCAGGCCGGGCAGCAGCACGCCGGGGAGGGTGATGCTGTCCTCGCCGCGGCCGAGGTACTGGCGCGCCGGGTTGGTGCCGATGCGGCTGGTGGAGCCGTGACGCCAGTCCGTTTGCCGTTGGAACTCCTGGTAGGCCAGGGTTTCCAGGCTGAACACGAACATGCCGAGGGCCGTCATCATGGGGTGTTACTCCTCGTCGCCATAGGCCGAGCGCACGCGGGCAGCCTTGCTGCGCTCGCGCTCGTCCAGTAGCTGGTTGAACATCTGGCGCAGGCCCGCGGTGTCGGTACCGGGCGCCGCGTGGATGGTGATCTGGTAGGTGTCGCCCTGGACGACCATAGGCGCGCTGCTCGCTGCGGCTGATAGCGGCGGGCGGTTGTCCATGGCCATTGCCGGGCCGCTCATGCCGAAGCTGACGGCCCCGGCGGCTGCCAGCTGCTTGGCCATGGCGGTGACCGCGCCCAGCGGGCCGCCCTGGCCGCCCACCAGCCCCTGCTCCAGGCCCTGCATGGTGAAGCCGCCCAGCTCGGCAAACACGCGCGACGGCGAGTGGATGCCCAGCTTCTCCTTGAACCAGCCGACGGTGCTGTCGCCGACGCCGCCGATCGCAGCCTTGACGGCGCCGAGCTTGTTCTTGATGCCGTTGACCAGGCCGTCCAGGAGCATGCCGCCGAAGTCCGAGAACTTGGCTGGCAACTCCACGCCGAAGTAGGTCATCAGCGCAGCGAAGGCGCGGTAGAACAGCCCCTGCGGGGAGAAGTTGAGGATCAGCGTGGCGATGCCGGAGAGGCCGCCGGCGAAGCCCTGCTTGATCTCGGCCCAGAGGCCAAGGAAGAACGCCTTGACCGGCTCCCAGTTCCGGTAGATCAGGTAGGCCGAGGCCGCGATGGCGGTCACCGCCAGGCCGATGGGGTTCATCATCAGCGCCCGGCCGATGAACAGGATCGCCTTGCCCACCATGGGCAGCACGGCCTTGCCCAGGTTGAGCAGAACGCTACCCAGGCTCGCGCCCTTGATGCCGAACAGCGTCAGCGCATAGCGCGCCATGGCGAACGGGCCGAGGAAGCTGGCCAGGCCCAGGGTGACGGCGCCGAACCCAGCCGCCAGCGCTGCCACGCCGGCCACGGTCTTGATGATCTGCCCGGCGAGTTCCGGGTTGGCCTTGACCCAGTCGGTCACGCGGCCGATCACGCTGTTGAAGCTCTCGAACAGCTCCAAAAGCGTGGGGCGCAGGGTCTCGCCCAGGGTGGCCGAGAGGTTGAAGGCGTGGTTCTTGGCCATGTCCATGCGTGCCGATATCAATTCGGCGCGGATGTCCGCTTCGCGCTGCATGGAGCCCGAGCCGGCGGTGGAGTTGGCCATGTCCAGCTGACGACGGTACTCGCCTATGTTCTGGGCCAGCTTGGCGGCGTCGTCGCCGAACTCCTTGCCGAACAGCTGCGTCGTGACGCCGAGCTGCTCGGCCTTGGGCAGCTTGTTGATGGCGTCCAGGACCTGCTGCAGCGTGCCCGTCGCGTTCTCCGCCATACCGCTCTGCAGCGCCTCAGCCTCGAGCCCGAGCGCCTTGAGCCCGGCCTGGAAGCGCTTGGGCTGCTGTGTGGCGATCGCCAGCTCGCGGATCATCGCGTTGGTGGCGGTGCCGGCCACCTCGGCGGTGGCGCCCAGGGTGAGAAAGGTGGAGCCCAGGGCGGCGGCGTCCTTGTAGCTCATGCCCACCGAGGCAGTGACGCCCGCGGTGCGCTGCAGCACCTCGATGATGTCCGCGCCCTTCGACTTGGCGTTGTCGTCCAGATAGTTGATGGCGTCGCCCAGCTGGCTGACGTTCTGGATCGGAATCTTGTACAGGTCGGCGATGCGCGCGAGGTTCTCGCCGATCTGGTCGGCCGGCAGCTCGAACGCGGTGGCGGCATTGGCGGCCACCTCGGCGAACGCCAGCAGATTGTCCTTGCCGGTCACGCCCATGCGAGCCGCGCCTTCCACCAGGGCGGCGATCTCGGTGGTGGCCATGGGGATGCGCTCGGCCATGGCCTTGATGGCATCTGCCATCTCGAAGTAGGTGCTGGTGAGCTGCCCATTGCCGTCGCGGGCGCCTTCCACCTGCTTGGCCACGCCGGCCATGGCGTCCTCGAAGCCCATGTAGCTCTGCACGGTGCTGAGCACCGGTACGCCCATGGCGGCCCCTGCCGCGGCAGAGCCTGCACCGGCGCCGGCCATGCTGCCGGCGAGCTGCTGCGTCTTGTCGTACTGAGCCCGGGCCATCGCGAGCTGCTTGGTCTGCGCGGTCAGGCGCTGCATGCGCCGGCCCTGCTCGGTGATGGTCTGGTTGGTCTGCTCGATGCGTTGGCGCAGGTCGCGCTCGTGCTGGCTGAGGTTGCGCGTGCTGATGCCGGCGGCGCCGAGCTTGTTGCGCAGGCCCTGGAGCTGTACCTGCTGCTCCTGGTGCTGCCGCTTGAGGGCGGTGGCTTCGCGGATGGCGCCCTTGAGGTCGCGCGTCATCTGCCGGGTGGGCACGCCAGTGGCAGCCAGGTCCCTGCCGAGGGCCTTCACGCGATCACGGGCGGCCTGCAGGGCGGTTTCGGTCTGCTCGCTCGCGGCGCGCAGGGTGCGCCAGCTGCTGACGTCGCGCTGCTGCGTTTGCAGCGCCTTGAGCTGGTCGCGGGAGTCCTTGAGGGCGCGGCCGAGGCCGACGCTCCCCTGGGTGATGGCGCGGATCGGCCGGGTGGCTCGGTCAATGGCCTGGAGGATCACCTCCATCTTCAAGTCATTGGCCATGCTTCAGCTCCCAGCGTGTTCTGGCCCGCTCGCGCCATTCGATCAGATCAGAAAGGGCCAGCGGGTCCATGTCCGCCGGCGCCCAGTGAAAGACCACGGCCAGGTCGGCCATGGCGTCTTCTACGCAACGAGGGCAGCTTCCTTCGCCGACTTCTGCAGCAAAAAACCGGACACCGCGACACCACAGGCCATCAGGTCGGCCGGGTCCATGGCGCCGATCTCGTGATCGGTGAGGCTGGGGCTGCTGATGCGCGGCAGCACCTTGCGCAGGGCGAGGACGTCCATCTGCACCAGGTCGACCAGGGTGACGCCGCGCAGCTCACCGCTCATGGGCTTGCGCAGGGTGATGCTGTCGTGGGTGGTCTCGCCGCGCTTGATGGGGGTGTCGAGCGTGATGACCGCCTCGTTGGGGTTCTTGGCCTTTTCGGCGGTGGTCTCGGTGGTTTCCATGGGGTTGCTCCTTGGTTGCGTTGATACCGCCGGCAGGGACGCTGCTGGCGGGTTGCGGAAAGGGGGGCGCTGGCTGTGCACGGCTTAGATGCCGAGGGCTCTGCGGTGCTCTGCCAGGCGGTCGTCGCCGTCGACGATGTAGACGAAGTTGAGCAGGTCGATCTCGATGAGGACCTCACCGTCGACGCTGAGCTTGTAGTAGGTCAGGGCGGTGGTGATCTTGTGCTCGGTGTCTTCGCCGGGCTCGGCGTCGCCGAAGTCGATCTCTTCATGCCGGCCGCGGGTGACGATCTCCACCGCGCTGACTTCGCCGGTGTCGTCGCGCTGCACCGAGCCGGAGAAGCGCAGCTGCACGCCATCGACCCGGGTAGCGCCGAACTGGCGCACGGCGATCAGATCCCAGCCGCCGAGGGTCCACTCCAGCTGCAGGCCGTCGTCGCTGTGGCCCATGTCGACTTTGACTGGGCCGTCCATGCCGCCGCCCCGGTAGGACTCCAGCTTGCGGCCGAGAACCGGCAGGGTGACGGCCTTGGCAATGCCGAGGTAGCTGTTGCCGTCGTTGAACAGGTTGAGGTGCTTGAGTTTCTTGGGCAGGGCCATGGTCGGGATCTCCTACGGCGCGGCCTGCGCCGCGCGGGTGAATGGGGGTCAGGCGTTGACGGCGGCGGCGAACTGGACCAGGTGGCGGTCGGTGATGCGCTGGCGCAGCAGCAGGTTTTCCAGCGGCGGTACCGGGGTGTAGTCGTAGTCCAGGTAGAGCTTGCCGGCCTTGAGGGTGTCCTTGTCGTTGGCGGCCTCGTCGTACCAGCACTCGAAGCCGAGCAGGTAACCCAGGCGGACCAGCTCGCGGCCCTTGGCGTTGATGCCTTCGACGATGTCGCGCACCAGGGAGGGGTGCATGGGCTTGTCCACCGCCCAGAAGTGCGCCTCGGCCATGGTGTC
>CBIHQF010000137.1:0-8222 GCA_966211665.1 uncultured Pseudomonas sp.
ATCGCCACGCTGTTCTTCCCCCATGCCGAAGTGGTGCTGCACGACCTGCGCACGCAGAAGGTCGACTACATCGCCAACAACATCTCCAAGCGCGAAATCGGCGACGACGCGGCGCTGGAAGACCTGCTCAGCGAAGACATGGACGAACGCACCATTGGCCCCTACGAAAAACTCAACTGGGACGGGCAGAAGATCCGCTCGGTCAGCACCGTGCTGCGCGACGGCCATGGCGTGCCCATCGCGGTGCTGTGCATCAACCTGAATATCTCGCTGTTCGAAAGCGCCAAGCAGGCGCTGGACCTGTTCCTCTCCGCCAGCAAGCTGATCCCGCAACCCGACGCGCTGTTCCGCGACGACTGGCAGGAGCGCATCAACACCTTCCTGCACAACTGGCTGCGCCAGCGCCAGCTCGGCCTCAACCTGCTGACCCGCGAACACAAACGCGAGCTGGTCGAGGCGCTGCACGCCGAAGGCGCGTTCAAGGGCAAGAGCGCCGCCAACTACGTGGCCAATGTACTGAACATGGGCCGCGCCACCGTGTACAAACACCTGAAAGAGATCAAGGGCGAAGCCTGAAGCGCGCGCTTATGGATCAAAACTGTAGGATGGATCGGGCGCGTAGACCGTAGGATGGGGCGGGCCGCGCAGGTTAGGCGCCCGCAAATTGACCTGTTGTCAGCCGAACAACTGCGCCGTAACCCATCATGGATTTCAGCCACGACAACCGCAGTTTGATAAGAACCACGCTGTTTAATCCGGTTTCGGGCCGGTGCTTTAATCGAGAGTCCAGCATGAACGAACCAATCCCCTACGGCGTCGGCGACTCCTCCTACCGCGCCGCCGGCGGCATCGACGGCCTGCAACGGCTGGCCGGCGATTTCTACCGGCTGATGGATGAGCAAAGCGAAGCCGCCGATCTGCGCCGCCTGCACGCGGAAAACCTCGACCTGGCGCGCGATAAACTGGCCTGTTTCCTCAGCGGCTGGCTCGGCGGCCCGCGGCTGTTTGCCGAGAAATACGGCGCCATCTCGATCCCGTCGTTTCACGCCCAATGGCCGATCGACGAGCGCCTTAGCGACATCTGGCTCAGCTGCATGGCCCAGGCAATCGCCCTGCAGCCCTACCCTCCGGCTTTCGCCGACTACCTGCTGACGCAATTGCGCGTACCGGCCCAGCGCATCGTCCAGGCCAGTCAGAATCGCCATCGCGGCGCCTGATTAACGCCGCACTGCTGCCCTCGACACAGCCTCGGCATACCCCGCCCGTCAGCGCCATCGACTTCCAGCCCTTATCGGCTGACCCCGCCTAGGAGCCTGTCGGACTTGACCGTTAGTAGCGAGGGAAAGCCCGGTTTGAGTCAGTTTTGCTGGTCTTTCGAGGCGGGGGGCCGTCCCGCGAATAGCGAGCTATTTAACGAGAAAGAGCGGCAAAAATGGCCCCTATACCTATGAAGAAGGACTTTTCCGCAGTAGAACAGCGTTAAGTCCGACAGGCTCCTAGCCACCCGATAAAGGGATAAAGCCATGCAACATGGCGGTGGGAAGCATATGAAGGGCGCTTTTATCAGCCAGCCGGTTTGCGCACTCAGTAGAGTTGGGCCGCAGCTAGTTGAGTCTGGTCTTTCCCTCGGACACCAAAGAGCGACCAGAGCACCAGTGCCTCTCCAGTTGCCTACGCGAAAACTGCTTTGCAGTTTCGCCCCCCCCTGTCCTGCCTTGCTGCTGCCGCCCCCAGCAGCCCCATAGGGTGCTCGCCATGCGTTTGAATGCTGCGATTGTGGTGTTATTGACCAGCCTGGTGGCGGCGAGTTATGGCTTCGGGATTTATCTGTTCGCCCAGCTCGTGCCGGATATGCAGGCATCGCTGGGTTTCGGTTTTTCTTACGTGGGCACTATCACCGCTTCGGCGCAGTTGGGGTTTCTGCTCTGCGCGATGCTGGCGGTCTGGCTGACGCCCAGGATCGGCGGCGGCAGGTTGATTGTGGCGTCGGGGGCGGTCTGTGCGGCGGCCTTGCTGCTGATTCCGTTGTCGAACGACACCTTGGTCATAGGCGTATTGCTGACCGTGCTGGCGGGCACTGCGGCGACTGTGTTCGTGCCGATGGTCGATGTCGTCGCCAGGGTGGTCGCCTACCGCTACCGTGGTTTGGCCATGGGCCTGGTATCCAGCGGCACCAGCTATGGGGTGGCGATCAACAGCCTGTTGGTGCCCATATATGCGCCGCAAGGTGAGTGGCGCAGCGTTTGGTGGTTGGTTGGCTTGCTGACCATGACCATGGCGGTACTGGTGCTGGTGGTGTTCAAGAAAGGCGGTTTGCTCGGCAAAACCGTGCCGCAGGCCTTGGCGCCAACCGCGGACAAGGTCGCCTTACCCAGCATGCGTTTGGAATTTATAAAGCCCTGGGTGTTGCTGATCTGGTCGATGAACTTCCTGATTGGCTTCGCCACCTTTCCATTCCAGACCTATCTCTCGTCCTATCTGCGCACCGAGCTTGGCTTTAGCGTGGAATACAGCGCTCAGGTCTGGGCGGTGATCGGTTTCGTCGGCATGTTTGCCGGGCTCGCACTCGGCTGGCTCTCGGACCGCACCGGCTTGCGCGCCGCGATGTTGCTGGTGTATGGCTGCGTGGTGATGGCGGCGCTGATATTCGTGGTACAGCCCTCGGGGCACTGGCCCCTGGTCGCCGCGGTGCTGTTCGCTACGGCCTTCTACCCCATCTTCGGCCTGATTCCCGCCTACGTGTCCAAGCTGGCATCGTCCAGCACCATGGCCGTCTCCATCTTCGGGGTCGCCAATGTGATGCAAGGCACTGGTGGCATGCTGGGTAACTATGGCGCGGGGCTATTGGCCAATCACAGCGGCAGCTTCGCCGGGGTCTATGCCGCGATAAGCGGCGTTGGCGTGCTGCTGATAGTGCTGACACTGAAACTGCCCAGAGAAGCCCCGACGGCCGCCTCCGCGGGTTTAGCCACCGGTTGTTGGTGGCTGCTGCCGGCTTCCATCGGTGGGCCGATGGAAGCCGGCTATGGTTCGGCGCCTAGCTTCGGCAGTTACCAATCTCCAACCTACCCAAGCGCCCCAAACAGCGTCACTTAGCCCTGCAACGCCGCTTCGATCGCCGCGACGTCGATCTTGGTCATCCCCATCATGGCTTCGAACGCACGCTTGGCCGCCGCTCGATCAGGGTTGGCGATCGCGTCGGTGAGGATGCGCGGGGTGATCTGCCAGGACAGCCCCCATTTGTCCTTGCACCAGCCGCAGGCGCTGGCCTGGCCGCCGTTGTCGATAATCGCGTTCCATAGGCGGTCCGTTTCGGCTTGGTCGTCAGTCGCCACCTGAAACGAGAACGCCTCGCTGTGCTTGAACGCCGGGCCGCCGTTCAGCCCCAGGCAAGGGATACCCATCAGCGTGAACTCAACGGTGATGACATCGCCCTGCTTGCCTGCCGGATAGTCGCCAGGCGCGCGATGCACGGCGCCCACGCTAGTGTCCGGGAAGGTCTCGGCGTAGAAGGTCGCGGCGTCCAGCGCGGCGCCGTCGTACCAGAGACAGATCGTATTTTTGCTGGTCATCCTTGCTCTCCAAGTCGAAGTTGATAGCTGCGTTCTGACTACGCCGGTAACTCGCCCGGCCTGCGCACTCTCAAGGTAGCAACGACGCAGGCAGAACCGAACGGCCGGTGACCAGCGGCAAGCGAGTCGGGGTGATTTATGACGGACCGCAGTTTTTGTCCACAGCGCGGGCCATCCAACTATTGCAATGGTGGATGAAAAAGGCGTCATCCACCCTACAAGCTGAACAGGGCTGCCATCCGTAGCCCGGATAAGCCTCGGCGCAATCCGGGAGCGGTGGTAGATGCACCGCCTTTCCCCGGATTGCATCTGACGGGCTACGCGGCGCCGCGGCCAGAGGGGACGGCCGCAACCTTTCTGCAACAGGCTATGCGTGCGGGTCGGCGGGCTGCCATCCATACGCCACTAATCGCCAATCGCCCAGCGGGGCAAACTTGTGTAACGTCTAGCGCAAAGGGCCGACCGTCAGCGCTGCACGCGCGGGGTGGGTCGATACGGCACGAATATCGAGTGGGAGTTACAGCGATTGCGCAGTTGGCGTATGGGCTGGCAGGCGATTATCGAGAAGAACCGGGCCTTTGCGCCGCAGTTGCTCGAGCAGAATATGCGGCGCCTGCTGTTTACCGCACCTTTGATTCCGCCGATCAACCTGATTCATCTGTGGATGTTCTGGCAGCGCCAACCCGATTCGGCCAGCGAAGCGCTGTGGCGCCATGGCATTCTCGCGGCACACGCCGGCATGCTGGTGTTCTTCGGTCTGCTCGGTCTGATCGCTTGGTGGCTCAGGCGCAGGCATGATCTGCCACGGTTGCGTCAGGCCTGCGTCGGCACCGCGGTCATTGGCACCCTGGGCTTCGCCGCTCTGGTCAGCGCCATCGATCAGTTGGTGACCAGCAATATCACCCCGCTGCTGACCGGCTGCACCCTGGTCGCCCTGGTATTCCTGCACCGCCCGTTGTCCGCGCTCTGGCTGTTCGGCGCGGCCCTGCTGCTGTTTCTGTTCGGCATCGAGCAAACCCAGACCACCCCCGCCCTGCTGTTGAGCAACCAGGTCAACGGTGTGTCCGCGTGCGCGATCGGCCTGGTGCTGGCCTGGCTGCAGTGGCGCAACTTCGGGCAGATCAACACCCAGAAGCAGCGCCTGCAAGCCCAGCAATTGCTGCTGGAAGAGCAGAACCGCAAGCTCGGTTACCTTGCCGAACACGATCCCTTGAGCGGGTTGCTCAATCGCCGTGCGTTCAGTGCCATCGTCGAGCGCGAGCTGCTGCGCAGTCAGCGCAACCGAAAGCCGCTGTGCCTGCTGATGCTCGACCTCGATCGTTTCAAGACGATCAACGACCGCTTCGGCCACCCGCTCGGCGATGCGGTGATAAAGCGCACCGCCGTATTGCTCAGCAGCCAGATACGCGCCATCGACAGCCTGGCGCGCCTGGGTGGCGAGGAATTCGTGCTGCTGTTGACCGATTGCGACCGAGAACAAGGGCTGCGCATCGCCGAAAATCTGCGCCAGTTGGTTGAAAGCCACTTGCGGGAAATCGACGGCCAGCGCGTGGCGGTCACCGTCAGCATTGGCCTGAGCTGCCTGAGCGCGGGCCAAACGAGCAGTTATGAGAATCTCTATGCGGCCAGCGACCGCGCGCTGTACCGCGCCAAGCAGAGCGGCCGCAATCGGGTGGAAGAGGCCGTACCAAGCTGATAAAACCGCGCCAAGCGCGGTTTTATCGGGCGCTGCGGCTCAGTCGCCGTACTCAGTCGCCATAAATATCGAAGTCGAAGTATTTGCTCTGGATCTTCTGGTACTCGCCACTGGCGCGGATCGCCGTGATCGCGTCGTTGAGCTTGCCGAGCAATTCGCTGTCGCCCTTGCGCACCGCAATGCCGGCGCCTTCGCCGAAGAACTTGGGGTCGGTGAAGTTCGGGCCGACGAAAGCGAAGCCCTTGCCGCTGTCGGTTTTCAGGAAGCCTTCGTCGACCGGGATGACATCGGCCAGGGTGCCGTCCAGGCGCGCGGAAATCAGGTCCAGATAGATTTCGTTCTGCGAGCTGTAACGCACCACTTCGACGCCCTTTTCCGCCAGCACTTTACTGGCGAACCTGTCGGTGGTGGTCGAACGCTGCACGCCGATGCGCTTGCCCTTGAGGTTGCTGAAATCCTCGGCCACGGTGCTGCCTTCCTTCATCACCAGGCGCGCCGGGCTGTAATAGTACTTATTGGTGAAATCCACCGACTTGCGCCGCTCATCGGTGATGGTCATGGACGAGAGAATGGCGTCGACCTTCTTCACTTTCAGCGAGGGGATCAGGCCGTCGAACTCCTGCTCGACCCACTGACACTCGACCTTCATCTCGGCGCACAGGGCATTGCCGATATCCACATCGAAACCGGCGATCTCGCCGCTCGCCTCTTTGTAAGCGAAGGGCGGATAAGCCGCCTCTATCCCTAAGCGCAGCGGCTTCTCGGCGGCGAACAGGTTGGCTGCGATCAAACTCAGGGCGATGCCGCCCAACAAGACGAACTTCTTCATGGTGCTGATTCCTGCGTTGGGAGTGAAAGGCCGTGGCGACCCGAAACGGGCGTGCAGGCCGTTGAGGCAGTGGCGGTGGTCGAAAGGAAGAAGAACGCCTCGGGTGCGTACCCGGGCGGAAAGCGGTTACCGTGTTGCAGAGGGAAGCGGGTCATCTGCCGGTCTCGTTTTTGTACTTTAAATCCATACTGGACTTAAATGTACATATCGTCAACCAGACATAAAATAGTTATGCGCCCGTTATGCGTTGCAGCGTGTGGGCCGGATAAGCATTGTCTGGGTACGGCAATTCGAAGGGTGGGTTAGTGGCGCGGAACCGGGATGGCGAAGCGACTGCAATATCTGTGCGCCACGTAACCCACCAAGCGGTCTTCGGCCAGGCCCCGCTGGTGGGTTACGGCGCAACTGATTTAGGCATCGACAGATAGCCCCTGGTCATGCGCCTAACCCACAAAAGCCACCTGCAACACGCTATTGGGACATAGCCATAAAATAGCCGCCGCAAGATTGGGCGGCCTGAGAGGATTGATTGGAATGCGCCGGGCGCATGGCGCCAGGTCATGATTTTTGCCAGCGTTCGGCGGCGGCCTGGTCGCTGCAACGGCCTTCGACCCAGCGCGGGCCTTCGGCGGTGTCTTCCTTCTTCCAGAAGGGGGCACGGGTTTTCAAGTAATCCATGATGAAGTTGCAGGCATCGAACGCGGCCTGGCGGTGGGCGCTGCTGGTGCCGACGAAGACGATCGGTTCGCCCGGTTCGAGGCGGCCGACGCGGTGGATGATCTCGATATTCAGCAGCGGCCAACGCTGCCCGGCCTCGGCGGCGATCTTGCCGAGGGCCTTCTCGGTCATCCCGGGGAAATGTTCGAGGAACATGCCGCCGACCTCACGCCCCTCGTTGAAATCGCGCACGTAGCCGACGAAGCTGACCACCGCGCCTATGCCGAGGTTGGCGGCGTGCAGGGCGTTGAGTTCCTGGCCGGGGTCGAAGGCTTGAGCCTGGACGCGAATACTCATGTAAATGCTCTCGTGTGGGAGGGGGGTTAGCGGCGTATAGCCAGGCTGGCAAAACAACAACGCAATCCGTGCGCCGCGTAACCCACCATGGACTTAGCTGGCGGCATGGATATCGCTACGCTCAACCTGCGCGTCCCGCCCCCATCCTGCAACTCATGTTTAACCGCCGGTAACGGTTGGAAAAAACGCCACTTCGTCATTGGCTTGCAGCGGCTCATCGAGGCCGCACAACTCTTCGTTACGCGCGCACATCAGATTTTGCTCGGCGAGTACCTGCCACGCCCCGCCACGCCCGACCAGGTGCTGGCGCAGCTGTTCCAGGGTGGCGAATTCGCCGTCCACGCGCTCGTCGTCCAGCCCCAGTGCCTCTCGATAACGGGCGAAATACTGCACGCGAATCATGCCTGCTCCTCGGCCTTGTAGTGGCCACTCTTGCCGCCGAGCTTTTCCAGCAGGCGCACGTTTTCGATAACCATGCCGCGATCCACCGCCTTGCACATGTCGTAGATGGTCAGCGCCGCGACGCTGGCGGCGGTCAGGGCTTCCATTTCCACCCCGGTCTGGCCGCTGAGTTTGCAGGTGGCGCGGATATGCACGGCATCCTCGCCTTCGGCGGTGAGTTCGACCTTGACCCCGGTCAACATCAGCGGATGGCACAGAGGAATCAGATCGCTGGTTTTCTTCGCCGCCTGAATCCCGGCGATACGCGCAACGGCGAACACATCGCCCTTGGGATGCTCGCCCTGCACGATCATTTGCAGGGTCTGCGGACGCATGCGCACCCGGGCTTCGGCAGTGGCTTGGCGAAAACTATTGGCCTTGTCGGTGACATCGACCATATGGGCGCGGCCTTGGGCATCGAGATGGGTTAACACGGGCAGACTCCAGAAAGTGATGGCCCGATTGTAAACCCGCCGGTCAGGATATGGCAGCTGCAAGCTGCAAGGCGGGTGGCCGCCTTGCAGCTGCGGGGCTGCGCCCCGCTACATATGACTTTCCGCATACTCCGCGAGAATCGAGCGTGGCACCCCTTGCAGAGTGATGTGCACGCCGTGCTCGAAGTCCTTGAAGCGCTCCGTGAGGTAGGTCAGGCCCGAGCTGGGCGCCGACA
>CBIHQF010000138.1:0-8163 GCA_966211665.1 uncultured Pseudomonas sp.
CTTCGTCGCCTATGCCGGCGATTGGGCACGCCGAGTTGCTGGCGATGACGTTGAAGCCCGGCGGCAGCGCCGTCACCTTGTCGCCATGGCTCATCCAGACGTCGAGAAGGCCGTGACCTTCGGCGTTCGCGCGGTCCTGCAAGTCCTTCAGCAATCCGGAGTGGCCGCGCGCGCGCACCTCGGCGTAGCCGAACTCGCGCACCTGCCCGCTCTCGACCTTGCCGCCGAGCTGCTCGGCCATGGTCTGCATGCCGTAGCAGATGCCCAGCACCGGTACGCCGAGGTCGAACACCGCATGCGGCGCGCGCGGGCTGTCGAGTTCGTGCACCGACTCCGGGCCGCCGGCGAGAATGATCCCGCGCGGGGCGAAGGCGCGAATGTCCTCGTCGCTCATATCGAAGGGGTGCAGCTCGCAATACACACCGATCTCGCGCACGCGGCGGGCAATCAGCTGGGTGTATTGGGAACCGAAATCGAGGATCAGGATGCGGTGGGCGTGAATGTCAGGATGGGACATGGGAGGCCTCTGCGAGGCAGCCGCAAGCTTCGAGCCGCAAGCTGCAAGTTATAGGGAGCTGAGCGGCAGCCAGACAGCTTTAACTTGTGGCTTGCCGCTTGCAGCTTGAAGCCGTGGGCTTAGCCCACCCGATAGTTCGGCGCTTCCTTGGTGATCTGCACATCGTGAACATGGGACTCGGCCATGCCGGCGCCGGTGATGCGCACGAACTCGGGCTTGGTACGCATCTCTTCGATGGTGGCGCAACCGGTGTAGCCCATGGAGGCACGCAGGCCACCCATCAATTGGTGAACAATGGCCGCCATGGCGCCCTTATAAGGCACACGACCTTCGATACCCTCGGGCACCAGCTTTTCGGCGCCGGCGGACGAGTCCTGGAAGTAGCGATCCGAGGAACCCTGGGCCTGGGACATGGCGCCCAGCGAACCCATGCCGCGGTAGGCCTTGTAGGAGCGGCCCTGGAACAGCTCGACCTCACCCGGCGCCTCTTCGGTGCCCGCCAGCATGGAGCCGATCATCACGCAGGAAGCGCCGGCAACCACTGCCTTGGACAGGTCGCCGGAGAAGCGAATGCCACCATCGGCGATCAACGGGATATCGGTACCGGCAAGCGCCGCGGCGACGTTGGCCACCGCGCTGATTTGCGG
Organism: uncultured Pseudomonas sp.; assembly: GCA_966211665.1. Classification (GTDB taxonomy): domain Bacteria; phylum Pseudomonadota; class Gammaproteobacteria; order Pseudomonadales; family Pseudomonadaceae; genus Aquipseudomonas. The sequence continues at coordinate 1,165 of CBIHQF010000138.1, forward strand.
CACGCCGACGCCGGCGACGATTCGCGTGGTGCAGATCGAACCCGGGCCGATACCGACCTTGACCGCATCGGCGCCGGCTTCGGCCAGCGCTCTGGCCGCGTCGCCGGTGGCGATATTGCCGCCGATCACCTGCACGTCGGGGAAGTTTTGCTTGACCCAGCGCACCCGATCGATCACACCTTTGGAGTGGCCATGGGCGGTGTCGACGATGATCACGTCGACACCTGCGGCAGCCAGAGCCGCCACGCGGTCGCCGGTATCGGCGCCGGTGCCGACTGCCGCGCCTACGCGCAGGCGACCTTGGTCGTCCTTGCTGGCCAACGGGTAGGCTTTGGCTTTTTCGATGTCCTTGACGGTCATCATGCCCTTGAGGCGGAAGGCATCGTCGACGATCAGGACCTTCTCGATGCGGTGCTTGTGCAACAGCTCGCGCACGGTTTCCTTGTCGGCGCCCTCTTTGACCGTGACCAGACGCTCTTTCGGCGTCATCACTTCACGCACCTTGGCCTCCAGGCGGTTCTCGAAGCGCACGTCACGGGAAGTGACGATACCGACCAGATCGCCATCGCAAAGCACCGGCACACCGGAGATGTTGTTTTGCCGGGTCAACTCGAACAGGTCGCGCACGGTGGCGTCGGCTTCGATGGTGATCGGATCCTTGACCACGCCGGCCTCGAACTTCTTGACCTTGCGTACTTCCAAGGCTTGCTGCTCGAGGGTCATGTTCTTATGGATGATGCCGATACCGCCTTCCTGGGCCATGGCAATCGCCAGACGGGCTTCGGTAACGGTGTCCATGGCGGCTGAAAGCAGCGGAATATTCAGCTCGATACCACGGGTCAGGCGAGTCTTGAGGCTCACATCCTTCGGCAGAACTTCGGAATAACCAGGAATAAGTAGAACGTCGTCGAAGGTAAGAGCTTCTTGACTGATACGCAGCATGGCGGGGGCTCCCGGACGGGAAAATTGGAAGCGCGCCATTATACCCACGCGCCCCCTGCCACTCAATGCAAAGAATGACATCAATGCTCGAAGCCGGCTCCGAGCTATTCAGACGAGAGACAAGCCAGCGGCGGCGACCTGCGCATCGCCGTCGGCGAGCCGCGCGAACTGCGCCTGTCGGCCAGCGTCGACTTTTAAAAAATCCAAAGCTCACGGATGAGCCACGCCTTACTCCACCTTACAGCTCACCAGCGACACCGGGTAGCCCAAGCGCTCGGCGAATTCGTCGAGAAAGCTTTGCTTGAACCCGGCCTCGTCCCAGTTATTGAAGATAAAACCGAGGTTGGAAAAGCCGCAGGGCTGCAGAAAGAGAAAGCCGTTGATGTCGTCTTCATAGCCGCACTCGGGGCAGATGAAGTTATCGGTATGGCCGGGCATCCACTGCTCCAGGCTGTCGAATAGTGCCTCGCCGATCTCCTGGCGGCATTGCGGGCAGCCCGCCTCTTCGAGGAAGCCTTCGGTCGGCGTATAGATGCAGCGTTTGGCGACGATTTCCAGCCCATTGCATGGCCGCTCGAACGGCAATAATTCTGGCCGCCCCACGACCCGCCGCGCGCCGGGGGCGATGGCATAGGCCATGCGATTGCCGATGCGGCCACAGGTGGTTGCCAGCTCCGCGACGATATTGCGCTGCATCAGCCAGCGCAGCATTACCCGAGCGCGCGCCTCATGCCCCGGAAAGCTGGAAATTTGCGGCACCAGAATGGTTTGTCGTTCGCTCATGGCGGAACCCGGTCAGAAAGAAGGCGCGCAGCTTAGCGAGCAGTGCGCCCCGGTCAAGGCCAACGGTCTATGGCTGCCTGCGCAAAGCCTTTATCATGCCGGCCATGATCAAAGACCCCTTCCAACGCTTGAACCTCGACCGCGAAGTGCTCAGCGTCAGCCAGCTCAACAACCGCGCACGTCTGCTGCTCGAAGACGTGTTCGCCGGTATCTGGGTCGAGGGGGAAATCTCCAACCTGGCTAAACCGGCCTCGGGGCATATCTACTTCACCCTTAAAGATAGTCAGGCCCAGGTACGTTGTGCGCTGTTCCGACAGAACGCCGCGCGGGTACGCCAGGCCTTGCGCGACGGTTTGGCGGTCAAGGTGCGCGGCAAGGTTTCGCTGTTCGAAGGCCGCGGCGATTACCAATTGATTCTCGATGCGGTGGAACCGGCCGGCGACGGCAGTTTGCGCCTGGCGTTCGAGGCGCTTAAGGAAAAACTCGGCGCCGAAGGTTTGTTCGCCAGCGAACGCAAGGTCGCACTGCCGACCCACCCGAAACGCATCGGCATCGTCAGCTCGCCGACCGGCGCGGTGATTCGCGACATCATCAGCGTGTTCCGCCGTCGCGCACCGCAGGTCGAGCTGACCCTGATCCCCACCGCCGTGCAGGGTCGCGAGGCCACCGCGCAGATCGTCCGCGCCCTGCAACTGGCCGACCGCCAAGGCTTCGATGCGCTGATCCTGGCCCGTGGCGGCGGCTCGCTGGAAGACCTCTGGTGTTTCAACGAAGAGGCGGTGGCCCGCGCCGTCGATGCCTGCGTCACGCCCATCGTCAGCGCCGTGGGCCATGAGACCGATGTGTCCATTGCCGACTTCGTCGCCGACGTACGCGCGCCCACGCCCTCGGCCGCCGCCGAGCTGCTCGCCCCCGACGGCAGCGAGTTGGTCCAGCGCCTGCACAATCTGCAGCGCCGCCTGATTCTGCGCATGCATAACCGCCTGGAGCGCGAACGCATGCGCCTGGAGGGCCTGAGCAGACGCATGCGCCACCCCGGCGAACGCCTGCGCCAGCACGCCCAGCGCCTGGACGATCTGGAGATGCGCCTGACCCGCGCCTGCCAACGCCAGCTCAACGAGCGCCGCGAACGCCTGGCGCGCCTGCGCGGCAGACTCGCCGTGCAGCACCCGGAGCGCACCCTGAAGCTGCTCGACCAACGCCTGGGCACGCTCGCCGAACGCCTGCAACGCGCCATGCGCGAAGGCTTGAAGGCGCGCCAGCTGCGCTTGCAAACGCAGGTGCAGACCTTGAATGCGGTCAGCCCCCTGGCGACCCTCGGCCGCGGCTACAGCATCCTGCTCGACGAGCGCGGTCGCGCCATCCGCAAGGCCGCCGATACCCGTCCCGGCCAACGCCTGAAAGCCCGACTGGGCCAGGGCGAACTGGATGTTCGGGTCGAAGACAACCACGTGCAGCCGGCAACCTTGTCGCTGCTCGATTGACCTTTTATACAGATGGATAAGCTTCGCGTTATCCACCCTACGGGTATCCAATGCGCCTAATCACTCTCATAACCCTGTTCTGCCTCGCCCTGCCCGTCCAGGCCGAAGGCTTTATCACCCGCCTGCTCAACCAGCCGGTACCCGGCGGGGTGGCGGTGGTCGATCTGGGAGTGGCGGCAAAAGCACCGAGTGCGACTTATCAGGGCAAGCCGCTGCTGGTGATCCGCGAAGACGGCAAGCGCTGGATCGCCATCGTCGGCCTACCCCTGAGCAGCAAACCCGGCACCGAGCGGATCGAACTCGACAGCGGCGAGCGCCTGAGTTTCCAGGTTCGCGCCAAGCACTACGTCGAACAACGCATCACCATCAAGAATCAACAACAGGTCAACCCCAACGCCGCCAACCTCAAACGCATCGAGCGCGAACTCGCCGAGCAGACCCGCGCCTACCAGCAGTTCAGCCCACGTCAGCCGAGCAACCTGCTGTTCGACAAACCGGTCAACGGCCCGTTGTCCAGCCCCTTCGGCCTGCGCCGCTTCTTCAACGGCGAAGAGCGCAACCCGCATTCGGGCCTGGATTTCGCCGCCAACCTGGGCACGCCGATCAAGGCGCCGGCGGCCGGCAAGGTGATCCTTACCGGCGACTATTTCTTCAACGGCAAGACGGTATTCGTCGACCACGGCCAGGGCCTGATCAGCATGTTCTGCCACCTTTCGGAAATCGGCGTGAAGGTTGGCGACGAACTACCACGCGGCGGCGTGCTCGGCAAAGTCGGCGCCACCGGCCGCGCCACCGGACCGCATCTGCACTGGAACGTCAGCCTCAACGACGCCAGGGTCGACCCGGCGATCTTTATCGGCGCGTTCAAGCCCTGACCGTTCGTCGCCTTTCGCCTCCCCTTCTTTCAAGATTTTTCAGCCGCAGCCGAATTAATCAGTGACGCCGGACTCTCCGTCCGGCTGACTGGATACGTAAGCCGATGCTGACGGTTAATACCAACATCGCTTCGTCGTTCACGCGTCGCCAGTTGGAAAGCAACAGCACCGCCCTCGCCACCTCGCTGCAGCGTCTGTCCACCGGACAGCGCATCAACAGCGCCAAGGACGATGCGGCTGGCCTGCAGATTTCCAACCGTTTGACCTCGCAAGTGCGCGGTCTGAACGTGGCCACACGCAATGCCAACGACGGCATATCGCTGCTGCAAGTGGCGGAAGGCGCTTTACAAAGCGTCACCGACTCCTTGCAGCGCATCCGCGCGCTCGGGCTTCAGGCAATGAACGGTTCCAATGGCGTATCCGAACGCAAAGCGCTGGACCAGGAAGCCCAGCAGCTGTTGCAGGAAATCAATCGAATCAACGAAACCACCACCTTTGCCGGCAAGAAAGTCTTCGACCAGGGCATCTTTTCGGTACTGGGCGATCTCGACCAACGTGCCGTGCTCAATGCCCTTAAAGGCTTCTGGATCAGCGAAGGTGAACAGCGGGTATTCGATGCCTTTGGCTTGAAGGCCGACGGCGCCGAACTGGAAATCACCCTGAGCAACGATTCGTCCAGCTCGACGCTGGCATCCGTCTCCGGCTCGGTCGGCGCGGGCGGCAAGGTCTTCGATCAGGTTCTCGACGTCAACATGGCGTTTTTCGACCCCAGCTCCCTGCCCAATGGCGGCGGCGCGCCGCAATACACCGATAGGGTCATCGCCCATGAAATGGCCCACGCGGTGATGGGCCGCACATTGAATTTCGCCGGGCTGCCCAGCTGGTTCGTCGAAGGCACGGCGGAAGCGGTGCAGGGCGCCGACGAGCGTCTGTCCGGCGACACCGCAGGCGGCACCGATACCACGGCGATACTCGCGGCCTTCAATGCCGACGATGTCAGCGCCTCGGCCGGCTATTCGGGCGGTTACGCCGCGATCCGCTACATGCATGACGAAATCAAGGCAGCCGGCGGCAAGGGCATCAAGGACATCATGGGTTACCTGAGCGCGAACGCCGGCTCCACCCTCGATCAGGCGTTGACCAATGCCAGCGACGGCGCCTTCGCCAGCCTGGCCGACTTCAACACCCAGTTCAACAACGATGCGGCCGCCTATGTCGCCAGACTGGACCTGACCAATACCGACACCGGCGCTATCGGTGGCTTCGATGCCGACGGCGGCACTGTATTCAGCGCAGAAAGCGTGCTCAGCAACCAGGGCACCGGCCTACCCGGCTCGCAGGGTTTCACCCTGGTCGAGCCCGAGCTGTTCAATGAGAACGGTGTAGGTGGCAATACCCTCACCCAATTCCAGATCGGCGCAGAGGCTTATGAAACCCTGCAGATCGGTTTCAGCGCCTTCAGCGCGGACGCCCTGGCCTTAAGCCGGGTCGACCTGACGAAAACCGCAGGGCTGACGGTGATGGACATCGACGATGCGCTGGCCTACGTCGATCGCCAACGCGGTTATATGGGCGCCATTCAGAATCGCCTGGAAGCCACCATCGCCAATCTGCAGACCATCGCCGAGAACGCATCGGCCAGCCGCTCGCGCATCGTCGATACCGACTTCGCCGAAGAAACCTCGCAAATGGTCTCGCGCCAGATCGTCCAGCAAGCCGCACAAAGCGTGCTTGCGCAGGCCAATCAACGTCCGCAGGCCGTACTCGCCCTACTCGGATAAGCTCGCGCAATTTCCCCCACCAGAAAACGAATCCACCGCAATAATTATCCGCATATAACCTGTTTATCGCCACCAATCATCGTTCTTTCCGCAATACTTGCCAGCTTTAACCGCTCTGGTTAGGGTTGAGACCATGAAAACTACCCATACCCTTATTCTGCTGCGACAACACGCAAACCTCTGCCTGGTCAGCCAGCGACTGCGTGGCTAACGCCTATGCCCCGCCTCTTCTTTCGTTGTTCAGGCCAGCCCAAGGCTGGCGCTAAAAGGATCGCCCCATGAGCATGCTTAAAGACCCCTCCGGCAAATACCGTGCATTCCCGGCCATCGATCTGCCGGATCGTACCTGGCCGTCGAAGACCATTACCGAGGTGCCTATCTGGTGCAGTTCGGACCTGCGCGACGGCAACCAGTCGCTGATCGAGCCGATGGACGCCGAGAAGAAGATGCGCTTCTTCAAGACCCTGGTGCAGGTCGGTATCAAGCAGATCGAAGTGGGCTTCCCCTCGGCCTCGCAGACCGATTTCGACTTCGTCCGCGAGCTGATCGAAGGCGGCCATGTCCCCGACGACACCACCATCCAGGTGCTGACCCAGGCCCGCGAAGACCTGATCACCCGCACCTTCGAATCCCTGGTCGGCGCCAAGCAGGCCATCGTTCACGTCTACAACGCCACGGCGCCGAGCTTCCGCCGTATCGTGTTCAACCAGGACAAGGCCGGTGTGGTGAACATCGCGGTGAATGCCGCGCGGATCATCAAGGACCTGGCCGCCCGCCAGCCGAGCACCCGCTGGACGTTCCAGTATTCACCGGAGATCTTCACCTCCACCGAGCTGGAATTCGCCGTGGAAGTCTGCGATGCGGTGCTCGATGTTTGGCAACCGACCCCGGATAACAAGGCGATCCTCAACTTGCCGGCGACCGTGGAGGTGGCCACGCCGAATGTCTACGCCGATCAGATCGAATGGTTCGGCCGTCATATCAGCCGCCGCGACAGCGTGCTGATCAGCCTGCACACCCATAACGACCGTGGCACCGGCGTGGCCGCCAGCGAACTGGGACTGATGGCCGGCGCCGACCGCGTCGAAGGCTGCCTGTTCGGCAACGGCGAACGCACCGGCAACGTCGACCTGG
>CBIHQF010000139.1:0-8108 GCA_966211665.1 uncultured Pseudomonas sp.
CTTTTCGCAATGTTCATAAATCCGGCATACCCCCCCCCCCCGCGGGGGCCCCCCCCCCGCCTCGACCGCTGCCGCGCCGACTCGAAGGCCGCCGTGGTCGCCCATGGCGGGCACCTGCTCGGGGTCGACGCCCAGGTTGCGGGCGACCTTGGCGGCGAAGACTTCGCCGAGGGCGTTGATGCTTTTGGCGATCTCGCTGCGGCCCTCTTCGGTCTCGAGGTCGGGCCGCTTATTAGGGGCGTTGCGGCTGGTGATGGTGTAACGCTTCTCGCGATCGCCAGCCTTGCGGATGGCGACTTCCACCACCACACCGATGCTGCCAACTAGGGCGGTGTCATCGATCACCACCTCATCGGCCGCGCTGGCCAGCCAGTACGCGCCACTGGCGAGGCTGCCCCCGGCATAAGCCTTGATTGGCTTTTTGCCGCGGGCGGCATAGATCATGTCGCCCAGCTCGTTGATGCCGTTGGCCTCGCCGCCTGGGCTGTCCATGTTGAGCAGGATGCCTTTGACCTGGGGGTTATCCAGGGCCGCCTGCAGGTCGGTCGCCAGCTCCTGGGTGCTGGTTGCACCGCTGATGCGGGTGAACAGGTTGGCGTAGCGCATGATCGGTCCGGTGACCGGAATCACCGCGATGCCATCGCGCATGGTGACCGCTCGGGTGTTGTCGAGCGGCCGGCCAAGCCGGGCCTCAAGCGCCTCGGGGTCGCCCTGCCGATCCGCGATCGCCATCAGGTTATCGAGGTCGGCAGGGAGCATCAGCCAGGGCCGCGAGGCGGCCAGCTCGAATGCACGTGGCATGGGTTATTCCTCTTCGGGTTTTGCTGGCTCGGCCTCAGGTGCCGCGCCTTTGGGCGGGGCGTACAAGCCGTCAGCACGGCGCTGCTTAACCTCGCGCACGCGCTGGCGATAAACCTGCTGCCAGGGCTCGCCGATCATGGCTGCGGTTTCCAGGGTTTCGTTGCTGATGCCGATATCGATGCGCTCGCCGGCAGCCTTGGCTTCTTTCAGCTCGTCGATGGCGCCGCGGGCCGGGCCGATCCAAAGCGCCATGCAGTAGGCCTTGCGCTTGGCGGGGTCGGCGTAGCCGGGCAGATCGATCAGCCCTCGCGCCACCGCCTCGTCGATGATCAGCTCGCGGCTTGGCTGGCAGAAATCGCACGTCAGCCACCAACGGCGCAGGCTGTAAAAACGCCAGGCTTGCAGCATGGCCGCTCGGGCGGCGCTGTAGCTGGTGTTGTAGTGCAGCAGCAACTCTTCGAACGGCAGCTCCAATGCGGCGCCGATCTGCTTAACCACCGAAACAAAGAACGGATCGAACTGCGCGTTCGGCCGGGCCGGGTTGGCAATGCTGGCTTTTTCGCCTTTGCCGAGGTCGACGATGGCCCCCTCGCCCAGCTGGATATCGTCGCCACCTGCTGCGTCATCGGTGCTGCGGCCTTCATCGCCTTGGGCGAGCGCTGCCAACGTCATCTTGCCGTCGTCGAATGCCTCCGTCTTCTCGATGAACACGGTAAACATGGCGGAGATAACCGCGGCCATAAGCTCCGCGCTGCTAAAGCGTTCCAGCTTTTGCAGCGGCTCAAGCACGGGGGCCAGATAGGGCGCGCCACGCTTCTGCCCTGGGCGTTCCTTGTCGGCCATCACATGCATGACCCGACGGCGCCCGGTAACCGGCCCGAACACTTGAAGCGGCTCCCACTTGATCGAGGTGCCCCGGCCCAGCTCGTTGGGGTAACCGCTGCACACGTGGTAACGAACCGGCGCACCAAGGTCGTCGAACTCGACACCGTCAACCAAGCGCGCGCTGTCGAGCGCATTGCTCGGGTTGCATACGCGGTCGGTCTCGATCAGCTGCAGGCGGGTGCTGAAAATGCACCCTGGCCGCTCTGCATCCGGCGTGGCGATGAACACATCACCGCCGACCATGGCCGACACCAGCACCAAAGCCTGGAGCTGGTAGTGGTTGAGCGTGGCTTCGGCATCGCACTCGCGCGCATCGTCGGCATACAGCGACCAAAGCCGATCCAGCTCGCCATTCAGCCGCTCCGCCTGGGCCTCATCGATGCCCAGCACTTCATAGTCAACCTGCGCACGGCACACCAACCCGGTGCCGACCACGTTGGTGCGAATGCGCATGATCGCCGCCCGGGCGATCAGGTGGTTGCGCATGGCATCGCGCGAACGCGCCACCAGCATGTTGCGCTCGTTGGTGTTGAGGTCGCGGCGCGGGCTACCCAGCCCGGGTATCCAGCTGGCCATGCTGCGCAAGATGCGCGAGGCGCCACGCCAGCGGGTTTCCACCCCGCCGCCACCGCCCTGCGCGACGATCTTGGGCGCGCCCGCTACCGACTGAGCGAGCCTGATGGCTTCGCGCATCAGCAGCTCTTCTGGTTTTTTGCGGAACAAGCCCATAGTCAGATGCTCGGGTAGGTGATGCGGCTGCGACCTCGCCCCTTAAGGGCGGCGTTTTCGTTGGCGACCTCTTTGGCGACCTGCGCCTCCAGCATCCGCAGGCTGGCCAGCTCGGCGCGCTGTAGCTCGCGATCCCCGCGCCGCACGCGCTGACCTTTTTCGAGAATGTCCTTTATCGACGCCCTGACTTGCGCCAGGCGTTGTTGTGCTTCTGTCATGGGTTACCTCAGTGGCCGCCGCGGCTGCGCACGCCTCGACCACGGCCTGTTGCGCGACGCGGAACGGCGGAGACGGGTTGGTCGTTGTTGAACAGGGTTGGCTGCATCAGTTGCTGCTCGATCTGATCCCACTCGGGGTCGCGCAGCAGATGGGTTTTCAGGCTGCGAGCGGCATGCAGGGCATACACCTCGCAGTCGAGGGCCTCGTTGCGTCGGCCGGCCTTCTTCTGCCAGACCATCTTGCTGGGGTTGCGCGGGTGCGGCGCCAACACTTCGTTGGTGAGCTGCTCGTAGTAGTCGCTACGTATCTCGGCATACCAATGCATGCGCCCAGGCCCGTTACCTTTCAACCGCAGCCGCGCATCGATCAGCGTCTTGCCCTTGTGGGTTCCGATAATGTGCACGCGCAGCCCGTACTTGGCCGCCTTGGTGTTGCTCTGATTGGTGTCCACCGACTGCGGCGGCTTGGTGTAGATCTCTTTGTCGCGGCTGTCGACGGACGCGCCCTTGATCGCCAGGATGTTGAATCGCTGACGATCTCGCACGTAGGTATAAACCGCATCGCTGGTGTTGCCGTCCGAGCTGTCGACGCTCGCGGCGGATACCACCAACTGGCAGCCGTGCTCGCTTTGAATGGGCGTGGCCAGCAACTTATCCAGCTCGCGCCAGACGCCATCGTTGGGGTCTTTCGGGTTGCCCGGCAGCTCGCCCCAGTACAGTCGCCACGACTCTTCGCCACGCCCCCAGCCGACAATGACCACGGCAAGGCGATCGCCTTGGACGTCCACGCCGGCGGTTACCAGCAGCACGCCTTTTGGGGCGGTCATTTCGCCGTAGGACTCGGCGCGCTTTTCCAGCTCGTCGGTCTTTGGCGCATCGCTTTCGTATTCGTAGCTCTCACCCTTGGAGCTGTTGACGAAAGCGATCATCGAGCCGATCTTCCCGCTCTTCGCGTCGTGCTCGGCCTGGAGCTTCTTCTCCATCAGCGCTTCGAACCGCGAACCCCAGAAGGTCGCATACAGCTCGTTGAGGATGTAGCCGGCGATGCCGCGGAACTCGGCAGTGGCCTGCCAGCGGCCGCGCTTGAGGTTGGCGTTCTTCTGGTTGTCGTCCCAGATCGAACCGCAGTGCGGGCAGCTGTAGTAAGTGTTCTCGGGGCGCTTGTTGCCGTAGACCTCATGGCGGTAATCCGGGTCATCGGGGCAGTGCAGGTGATCGAAGCTGAGGGCGTGCTCTTGCCCGCAGTCGTGGCACGGCACCAGGCCGATGCGCTTGTCCGATAGCTCCAGCTCTGCGTCGATGGCGGACAGCCCTTTGATCGTGGGCGTGCCGCCGATGATGATCTTGGAGCGGCGGAAGGTCTTCAGGCGCTCCTTGGCCAGCTTGATGCTGTCGCCCTGTCCCCGCAGGTTCAGGTTGCAGTCGTCTGGCTCCTCGACCGCAACCCGCGGTACCGGGGTGGATTTCACGCTGGCCGGGCTGTTCGAGCCGACCATCTTGAGGAAGCCGCCGGGAAACTTCTTGAAGTCCTGCCGCTGCTGCAGCTTGCGGCTGCGCAGATCGACTTTCTTCCGCAACCGAGGCGTAGCCTCGATCATCGGCTCGAGCTTTTCCCCGACGTACTGCTTAACCGCCTCGGCCTTGGGGAACAGCACCAGAATTGGCGAGGGGTCGATGTCGATCCACTTTCCGAGTGCGTTGCCCAGCACGCCGGAAGTCCAGGCCACCTGGGCGGACTTGCGACAGACGATCTCGCTGACGGCCGGATCATCCAACGCCTCCAGCGGCCCGCCCTCCCAGATCAGGTGCGGGGTCACGTCGAAGCGGTACTTACCCGGCCGTGCAGCCTCTTCGGGCGCCAGCCAACGGTACTTATCCGCCCACTCGATGATGGTCATCCGCGGCGGTGGCGCCCACTTTCGGCAGGCACGGGCGATGGCTTTAGTAGCCGTCTTCTTCAGCAGCCTCCGGATCGTCCGGTTCGTCATGATTCCCGTCAGACGGGTCGTCGTCATCGGGGTCATAGTTCGATAGCTCTCTCAGAATCGCCTCAATGGGCTCGCGGATCAGGTGGTCGTCCACCTCCACGCCATAGCGGGCGGACAGCTCGCTGGCCAAATTTTCAGGCAGCGTATTCAGCAGCTCGATCTTGGCCGCAGTGATGACAGCCTCGAAGCGTTCGATCAGTTCGGCAGCCACCACCAGTTCGCCGAGTTCCTTCGCTAACGCCAGCTCTTCGCGGTCGCCGCGGATGCGGTCAAGCCGGTCGCGCACGCCCTCTTTCTCGCCGCGTTGCTGGGCGATCTGCACCAGCCATTCGATCACCGCCTGGGTGTCGTACTCGTTTTCGTTGCCGCGGCCGAGGCCGGTCTGCAGCACGGGCATTCCGTTGTTCTGCCAGCGGCTGATCGTGCGTTCGTCACGGCCGACGATCTCGCACAACTGAGCCTTGGAGACTTGCTGCCCCATCACCTAACCCTCTGAAAAGACAGACATCCCCGAGCAAATATCAGCTAGAGAGAAAACATGGTTCGAATTACCCGTGTAGGCCGGCGGGGGCCAGGGAGGACCCGTTGTTTTGCCTGTGGCACGCCAACGGCCCTCGCTATCTAGGTTGGGCCTGGGGACGACGTTTGAAGTTGGTTGGCAGCGTGCCGGTCAGGGCATCGGTGATGGCCTTGTCGATGTTCGCTTCGAGGTTGGCATCGGCGATGCGTTCGACCACGCCGTGGAAGTCCAGGCGCCGCCGGTACTGCGGCTGGCTTACGAATGCCAACACCATGCTCATCGTCTTGCCCCGCCGTTCAGCGATGCCAATGGGCGTCTTGCCGCGGCGCAACACGAAGAACGCTTGGGCGTGGCCCTTGCGTAACGAGCGCCACTTGTCCGAGGCGTTCGCCGTATAGCCCGCCTTGCCCTCAAGGGCCGACAGCCCGGACAGGATCTGAACCATCTGGCCGCGGCTGATGTTGCCGTATGCATCGAGCCGAGCCCCGGCAGCCGGCGCGATGAACTTGCCAGCCGGCAGAATGCCCTTGGCCCGCAGCAGCAGCTCGCCCTGCTTCTCCACCCGCGCACCGCCATACACCTGCGGCGCTACCCAATCTTCGGGCGCTTGGCCTTTCGAGGCGTTGTCCTTCTCGTCCTTCACCCACACTGCCGCTTCCAGGCTGTTGAGCTTGGCGTTCAACACCCGCACCGCCTTCAGCGTGAAGGGCGTGGGCCGGGTGAATACATTGGCCATCTCGACCGTTAGCGCCTGGCCCGCCTGGTTGACCGTGTGGTTGAGCGCATCGGCCAAGGCCCGCCCAGGTAGATCGCCGGCCAAGCCCCGAACCGCGGCCAGACTCTCGGGGAAGCCGTCGGCCTTGACCGAGGCTTTCACCCTTCCCCGCCCGAAGGCGGTGGCACATCGCAAACCCCGGCGCGCTTGGCGATCCAGCGTTCGTACAACCCGCTGGCCACGTCGGCGCCCATCGTCGCGACTACGAAGCCGACCGCCGCAGCCACCAGCACATGCGCGTCGGCCGCCCAGATGAGCAGCATGGTCGAGAGCCCGAACACCACCGAAGCCCCGGCCCGCAGGATCACCCGGTAAACCAGCTCCCAGCCGCGCAGCCCTGCCTTGTCGGCGCGCCACATCTCGCCACTGAAGCCAGCCACCACCGCAATCACCACCACCAACCAGAGAGGCAGCTCGGCGAGGGCCTGCTGTTGTTCTTGGGTCATGCGGCCTCCTAGATGCCGAGAAGAAAGAAGACCGCGTACCACGGCCAGCGCCTGGCCGTGATCTGCGCTCGAAGAATTCAAAAAAGAAAACCCCGCCGGAGCGGGGTTTGCAGGTGCCCGAGGTGGGGGCCTCGGGGCTTGACGGCACAGCACGTGCACTCGGTTGCTCGGTAGGCGTACCTATCGAATCGTGGCGCCTTTGTACCCCCCGAAGGACAAACCGAAAACCCCCTATTAACGGTTGATCCTGACGGGGGCTTGCCGGGGCGCTACGGCGCCGACCGGCGACGAGTCACCCGACGAGCGGTCGCTATCTGATACGCCGGCAGATGCTTTACGCGCTTTATGCGCAGCGATAGAACCCTGCCCACCTTGGGCATCCTCGAACTCCCACCCACGTCCGCGATGCGCCTTGGCCGCCTGCTGCAGGGAAGCCCTCCGCATCCGATCCCCTGCCCGCTTCGCCTCGTGCATCTGCACCCTGGCCAGCTCGCGGCGGGACAGCAGCTCAGCCTGCACCGACTCATGCAGGCGCTGCACCAGGCGGGTGTATGCCCGGCGCCCTGCATCCCCATGGCCCAACTGCAAGTCGCGCACCTGCTCATCCACCGACAGGGCCGGCTCAAACGCATAGCGCCTGCTGGCCAAGCCAACCAACAGCACGCCACCCTCGCCACGTTCAACAGCAGCCAGCGCCGCATCCACCTCGCTGGTGACAAAATCCGGCCCAGCACCCGCCAGCAACAGGCGCGCGCCACCTGAACCACAACGCGGCACGCAACCCTGCCAATCCATCAGCGTGCCCGAAGGGCTGGCCAAGCCACCACTCGGCACGCCGCAGCGAACCTTTTCGCCCCAATGCCGCATCACAGCCTCGATAACCTCAATCATGGCCTTGCTCCCCCACGCCAAACCCAACCCAACACAAAAAGACCCAACCCAACACAAACCCAACACACAAAAAAACCAATAAAAACAAAGCTCTAATGGCGTCTGTGTAAGGTGTGTAAGGTTGGTAAGGTTTTTTAAGTCCTCGCGTAGTGAAAAAACGTCTGCCGTAAGCAGTGGAAAGAAAATATTTCATATGCGCGCGCGCACGCGCCTGAACCTTACACACCTTACACAGGCCCACTGAAAGCCCCGGAATACGCGGCCTAGCGCTGTGTAAGGTTGGCAAATCAACCCAACACACTGCCAACACACCCAACACACTTTCGGGCGCACTCATGCTGCGTACCCCTTCACGTGGTCCCAGGCATCCACATTCCAACCCGCGTGCCTTGCCTTCTCCCGCCACGCGACGACGTGCGCGCCCAGCGCGGCTGATGTAGTGGAAGGTGGCAGGAAGGACAGCTCATCCTTGGGGAAGAACCACGCCGAGAATCGCCGGCTACTTCGCTCCGTCCAGGGAATCGCCCGCGTCTTCTCCACCCCAACCGTCTCGACGAACAGGCTGAACTTCGTCTGGCTCATCGAGTGTTCTTTGTTCCGGTGGCACCACTCAAGGAACAAGGCATAAAGGTCGGAGGTCAGGCAGGCGCCCCACAAACCCGTGCCCAACTGCCCGAACCGCCAGAGATGCACGAACGTCTGCCAAGCCGCCCGGCTCAGCGCCACCAATCGCTCCCGCGCAGGCGTGGACGGCGGCTTGGTCTGCTCATCGAAGTCGCCCAGGTCAACCGTTAGCAGCCAGGCGAACAACGCCTCGACGCCACCGTTCTCCAGCTCATGCTTGATTGCCGCCTG
>CBIHQF010000140.1:0-8075 GCA_966211665.1 uncultured Pseudomonas sp.
CCGACTGGCTCATCATCTTGACCATACCCATGGTGTGGGCGGGCGGTAGGTAGCTGTCGCTGGAGACGTCCAGCACCGCGATCATTTGTCGCTGCTCGTCGAAGATCGGCGAAGCGGAACCGGTCATGAAGCGGTTGAACTTGAGGAAGTGCTCGTCGTGCTGGATGTGCACGGCCTGGCCGCAACTCAGTGCGGTGCCGATGGCGTTGGTGCCTGTATAGCGCTCTTGCCAACTGGCGCCGGTGACGAAACCCGGCGCGCGGCTGGGCTCGATAAAGCGTTGATCGCCCCAGGATTGCAGGACCTGCCCCTGGTTGTCGGCGAGCATGATCAGGCAGCTGGAGTTGGCGAGGATGTTGCCGTAGTAGGGCAGCACTTCCTTGTGCGTGGTCTGCACCAGTGCGTGCTGGCTGTCGAGCAGGGCGGAGACTTCGCCGGGGCTGGGGCGGGTAAAGATCGGCGTGCTCTGGTGGGTCAGGCCGAAATCCCGGCAACGCGACCAGGAGTCTTGAATGATCGTCTCGTGAGGCAGCGTAGGGGCTTGTTCAGCCATGACGAAGGTCTCGCTGTGTTCTTGTTGTTATCGGGTCCCGGTCTGCGCCGGCGTGGGCCCAGTGTCGCGCATAAGTGTTCAATGTCAACGCCCGGAGTGTTCAATTGTTCACGCTGAACTGTTCAATATTGTTCAGTTTCGAAAATTACGTAGAGCGTGTGTCTGAATTATTCCTATATAAATCAAGTAAATAGATTGATTTATCGGTGCCTGGCACGAAACTCGCCTTATCACTGGGCAGAACGAAAGCACATAACAAGAAAATAGGACGGCCCATGTCACTTACGCTTGAGCATGTCACGCGTATCGTCGATAACCAGGTGCACATCGACGATGCCTGTCTGAGTTTCGAACCTGGTTCCTTTAACGTCCTGCTCGGCCGCACACTCTCGGGCAAGACCAGCCTGATGCGTTTGATGGCCGGGCTGGATAAACCGAGCAGCGGGCGCATTCTGATGAACGGTGCGGACATGACCGCGGTGCCGGTGCGTCAGCGCAACGTCTCGATGGTTTATCAACAGTTCATCAATTACCCGACGCTGACGGTATTCGAGAATATCGCCTCGCCCCTGCGTCAGGCCGGCGTCGGCAATGCCGAGATTCTCGAAAAGGTGCATGCCACGGCGAAAATGTTGCGCATCGAAGGCTTGCTCAAGCGCTACCCATTGGAGTTATCGGGCGGCCAACAGCAGCGCACGGCGATGGCCCGTGCACTGGTCAAGGACGCTTCGCTGATCCTGTTCGACGAACCGCTGGTCAACCTCGATTACAAGTTACGCGAAGAGCTGCGCCAGGAAATGCGCGAGCTGTCCCAGGCCCGCCATACCATCGCCATCTACGCCACCACCGAACCCAACGAGGCCCTGGCGCTGGGTGGCACCACCACCATCCTCCACGAGGGGCGCGTGGTGCAAAGCGGCAAGACCGCCGAGGTCTATCACCAGCCGCAGCGGGTATTGGCCGCCGAGCTGTTTTCCGAGCCGGCGATCAACCTGATGCCGGGACGTATCAGCGGCACCGAAGTTAGTTTTGCCGATGCCGTGCATTTCCCGCTGAACACCGATTTGAAGAATATCGCCGAGGGCGAATACCGCTTCGGCGTGCGCCCCAGCCATATCGGGCTGGTGCCGTCCAATGACGATGACCTGGAGTTGGCGGTGACGGTCGAGCTGGCGGAGATCAGCGGCTCGGAAACCTTCCTGCACGTGCGCAACGAACAGTTCGTCCTGGTGCTGCACCTGCCAGGTGTGCACGAGTACGACGTGGATACCGCGATCCTCATTTATATCCCGACGCACAAGCTGTTCGTTTTCGATGCCAATCAGCAATTGATCCAGGCGCCTAGCCGCCGTTTAGCGAGGAGCGCCTGATGGCTGAGATACGCTTGCACAACCTGGCTCACAGCTATAGCCGCGAGCCCAAAGGTGCCGCGGACTATGCGATCCGCGAGATGAACCATGTCTGGGAGCAGGGCGGCGCTTACGCCTTGCTCGGCCCGTCCGGCTGCGGCAAATCGACCTTGCTCAATATCATCTCCGGCTTGCTCAGCCCGTCCCACGGCGAGGTGCGCTTCGACGGCAAGGTGGTCAATCAGCTGCATCCCGAGCAGCGCAATATCGCTCAGGTTTTCCAGTTCCCGGTGGTCTACGACACCATGACGGTGTTCGACAACCTGGCCTTCCCGCTGCGTAACCAGGGTATGGCCGAGGCGAAGATCCTCAGCAAGGTCAATGAAATCGCCGAGGTGCTGGAGCTGCACCCGCTGCTGCGCAAGAAAGCCAGCAATCTGACCGCCGACGAGAAGCAGAAGGTTTCCATGGGCCGTGGCCTGGTGCGCGACGACGTGTCGGCGATTCTGTTCGACGAGCCGCTGACGGTGATCGATCCGCATTTGAAGTGGAAGCTGCGGCGCAAGCTCAAGCAGATCCACGAGCAGTTCAATATCACCATGGTCTATGTCACCCACGACCAGCTCGAGGCCTCGACCTTCGCCGACAAGATCGCGGTGATGTACGGCGGCCAGATCGTCCAGTTCGGCACCCCGCGCGAATTGTTCGAGCGACCGCGGCACACCTTCGTCGGCTACTTCATCGGCAGCCCAGGGATGAACCTGATCGAGGTCACCCGCTGCGAGGGCGGCGTGCGTTTCGCCGATACCGTTCTGCCCTTGTCGACGGCCCTGAACCAGCGGCTCGACGAGCTGCAGTGGACGTCCCTGAAAGTGGGTATTCGTCCCGAGTTCGTACACGTCTGGGAAGGCCCCAACGAGGACGCCCTGTGCGGCGACGTGGTGCATGTCGAGGATCTCGGCACCTACAAAATCCTCACTCTGCGTTTGGATGGGCAACTGCTCAAGGTGCGCCTGCAAGAGGATCAGCCGCTGCCGCAACAGCGGGTCTACCTGAGCTTTCCGGCGCAGTGGCTGATGCTCTACGCCGACGAATACCTGCTCGATGAAGTGGCCCCGGGCCAAGCGCAACAGTCCGCGGAGGTGCAGCCATGAAGGTGCATAACAACAAAGCCTGGTGGCTGGTACTGCCAGTGTTTCTGCTGGTGGCGTTCAGCGCCATCGTGCCGATGATGACGGTGGTCAACTACTCGGTGCAGGACATTTTCGACCACTCGACGCGCTATTTCGTCGGGGTCGATTGGTACAAACAGGTGCTGCAGGACACGCGCCTGCATGATTCGCTGCTACGTCAGTTCATTTTCTCCGGCTGCGTGCTGCTGATCGAGATTCCCTTAGGGATAGCCATCGCCTTGACCATGCCGACCAAGGGTCGCTGGGCCTCGCTGGTGCTGATCGTCATGGCGATTCCCTTGCTGATTCCATGGAACGTGGTCGGCACCATCTGGCAGATCTTCGGCCGCGCCGACATCGGTCTGATGGGCTGGGCGCTGAATAGCCTTGGGATCAGCTACAACTATGCGTCCAACACGGCCGACGCCTGGGTCACGGTGCTGATCATGGACGTCTGGCACTGGACCTCGCTGGTGGCGCTGCTCTGCTATTCCGGCCTGCGCGCGATTCCCGACGTCTATTACCAGGCGGCGCGTATCGACCGCGCCTCGGCCTGGGCGGTGTTCCGCCATATTCAACTGCCGAAGCTGAAAAGCGTGCTGTTGATCGCGGTGATGCTGCGCTTCATGGACAGCTTCATGATCTATACCGAGCCCTTCGTGCTCACTGGCGGCGGGCCGGGTAACGCCACGACCTTCCTCAGCCAGACCCTGACGCAGATGGCCATCGGTCAGTTCGACCTGGGCCCGGCGGCGGCGTTCTCCCTGGTGTACTTCCTGATCATTCTGCTGGTTTCCTGGCTGTTCTATACCGCCATGACCCATAACGACAAGACGCGCTGAGGCCGACCATGACCCTACGTAAAAAAACGGTGCTGGGGCTCTACATCCTGTTCTTGCTGGTGCCCATCTATTGGCTGCTGAACATGTCGTTCAAGAGCAATACCGAGATCCTCGGCGGCCTGAGCATGTGGCCGAACAGCTTCACCCTGGCCAATTACAAGGTGATCTTCACCGACCCGAGCTGGTACGAGGGCTACCTCAATTCCTTGTACTACGTCACCTTGAATACCCTGATCTCGCTCGCGGTGGCGTTGCCGGCGGCCTATGCCTTCTCGCGTTATCGCTTTCTCGGCGACAAGCACCTGTTCTTCTGGTTGCTGACCAACCGCATGGCGCCGCCGGCGGTGTTCCTGTTGCCATTCTTCCAGCTGTATTCCTCGATCGGTCTGTTCGATACGCATATCGCCGTGGCCCTGGCGCACTGTCTGTTCAACGTGCCCTTGGCGGTGTGGATTCTCGAGGGGTTCATGTCGGGGGTGCCGAAGGAAATCGACGAGACCGCCTATATCGACGGTTACAGCTTTCCGAAATTCTTCGCGAAGATCTTCATCCCCTTGATCGGTTCGGGGATCGGCGTCACCGCGTTCTTCTGCTTCATGTTCTCCTGGGTCGAATTGCTGCTGGCGCGCACCCTGACCTCGGTCAACGCCAAACCCATCGCCGCGGTGATGACCCGCACGGTTTCAGCCTCCGGCATCGATTGGGGGGTATTGGCGGCCGCCGGCGTGCTGACCATCCTGCCGGGAATGCTGGTGATCTGGTTCGTTCGCAACCACGTGGCCAAGGGCTTTGCCCTGGGCCGGGTTTAAGGGGCAAAGATTATGGATTGGATGGCTTGGACTCTACCCACCGCGTTGTTCTTCGGCGCAATCGCGACGATTTTGGCGGGTATGACCGTATGGGAACTGCGTTCTCCATGTATCGAACGCAAAGGCTTCTTGCCGATCAGCACCACCCGTGGTGATCGGCTGTTTATCGGTCTGCTGGGAAGCGCCTACCTGCATCTGCTGGTGGTGGGCACGACCGATTGGAGTGTCTGGATAGCCTCGTTGCTGTCCTTGTTCTGGCTGTTTGCAGTGATGCGTTGGGGCTGAACCGGGTGCCTATGGCCGTGTCCGCTTTCGCGATCATGGTCATCCCGTTTCGCCTCGCCCAAAACCCTGAGATGGAGGTCTCTATGCTCGACAATAACAACAAAACTCGACATAGCATGGCGTTGGCCGCCTTGCTGACGTTGTCTGGATTAAGCGGCGCAGCTTGGGCGGATGCTTATGAAGAGGCGGCAAAAAAATGGATCGCCGATGAGTTCGCGCCTTCGACCCTGACCGCCGAGCAACAACTTGCAGAGCTGAAGTGGTTCATCAAAGCGGCGGAACCGTTCCGCGGCATGGAAATCAGCGTGGCCTCGGAAACCATCGCCACTCACGAGTACGAGTCCAAGGTGCTGGCCAAGGCCTTTAGCGAAATCACCGGGATCAAGCTCAAGCACGATCTGATGCAAGAAGGCGATGTGGTCGAGAAGCTGCAAACCCAGATGCAATCGGACAAGAACATCTATGACGGCTATATCAACGATTCCGACCTGATCGGTACCCACTTCCGTTACGGCAAGGCCGTGTCGCTCACCGATATGATGGCCGGCGACGGTAAGGATTACACCTCGCCGACTCTGGATCTCGAGGACTTCATTGGCCTGAAATTCACCACCGGTCCGGACGGCAAGCTGTACCAATTGCCCGATCAGCAGTTCGCCAACCTTTATTGGTTCCGCGCCGACTGGTTCGAACGCCCGGAACTGAAGGCCAAGTTCAAGGAAATCTACGGCTACGAGCTGGGCGTGCCGGTCAACTGGTCGGCCTATGAGGACATCGCCGAGTTCTTCTCGGAGAAGGTCAAGGAGATCGACGGGCAGCGCATCTATGGCCACATGGACTACGGCAAGAAAGATCCGTCCCTGGGCTGGCGCTTCACCGATGCCTGGTTCTCCATGGCCGGTGGCGGCGACAAAGGCTTGCCCAACGGTCTGCCAGTGGACGAGTGGGGTATCCGGGTAGAGGGTTGCCGGCCGGTCGGTTCCAGCGTCGCCCGCGGTGGCGACACCAACGGCCCGGCGGCAGTTTATGCGACCAGCAAATATGTCGACTGGATGCGTCAGTACGCGCCGCCGGAAGCCCAGGGCATGACCTTCTCCGAAGCCGGGCCGGTGCCGGCGCAAGGCGGCATCGCCCAGCAAATCTTCTGGTATACCGCCTTTACCGCGGACATGACCAAGCCTGGCCTGCCGGTGGTGAACGAAGATGGCACGCCGAAATGGCGTATGGCGCCTTCGCCGAAAGGCCCGTACTGGGAAGAGGGCATGAAGCTGGGTTACCAGGACGCCGGCTCCTGGACCTTTCTCAAGTCCACGCCTGACAAGCAGCGCCTGGCCGCTTGGCTGTACGCGCAGTTCGTCACCTCGAAAACCGTGTCGCTGAAGAAAACCCTGGTCGGTCTGACGCCGATCCGCGAGTCGGATATCAACTCCCAGGCGATGACCGACGCAGCGCCGAAACTGGGCGGTCTGGTCGAGTTCTATCGCAGTCCTGCACGGGTACAGTGGACGCCGACCGGCACCAACGTACCGGACTATCCGCGTCTGGCGCAGCTGTGGTGGCAGTTCATCGCAGAGGCGGCCAGTGGTGATAAAACCCCGCAAGAGGCGCTCGATGGACTGGCTAACGCGCAGGACACCATGCTCGGTCGTCTCGAGCGCTCCGGTGTCCTGGGCGAGTGCGGGCCGAAGCTGAACGAGGCGAAAGACCCGCAATACTGGCTGGATCAACCCGGCGCACCTAAGCCGAAACTGGCCAACGAGAAGCCCAAGGGCGAAACCATCAGCTACGACGAACTGCTGAAATCCTGGGAGGCCGCCAACTAAGGCAATACCCCTTGAATGAAAAACGGCACCCTCGGGTGCCGTTTTTTATGCGCTGCGAAAAACCTTAATCGTGCAGGTGTTCCGCTGCGTGCAAGGTGTTCTCCAGCAGGCAGGCACGGGTCATCGGGCCAACGCCGCCGGGCACCGGAGTAATCCAGCTGGCGCGGGGCAGGGCGGTGTCGTAGACCACATCGCCGATCAACTTGCCGTCGGCCTGACGATTGATGCCGACATCGATCACGATTGCGCCTGGCTTGATCCATTCGCCCTGGACCAGTCCGGGCTTGCCCGCTGCCACGACCACGATATCGGCCTGGCTCACGTGCATCGGCAGGTCCTTGGTGAAACGGTGGGTCACGGTGACGGTGCAACCCGCCAACAGCAGCTCCATCGCCATCGGCCGGCCGACGATGTTCGAGGCGCCGACCACGACGGCGTGCAGGCCATAGAGATCGGTGCCTGTGCTTTGCAGCAGGGTCATGATGCCTTTCGGTGTGCACGGGCGCAGCAGCGGCATACGCTGAGCGAGGCGGCCGATGTTGTAGGGATGGAAGCCGTCGACGTCTTTGTCCGGTCGTATCCGTTCCAATAGCAAGGAGGCATCCAGGTGTTCCGGCAATGGCAACTGCACGAGAATTCCATCGATGCCGGGGTCGTCGTTCAGCTTATCGATCAGCGCCATCAAGTCGGCCTGGCTGGTGTTTGCCGGTAGGTCGTAAGCCTGGGATACGAAGCCGACTTCTTCACAGTCCTTGCGTTTGTGCGAGACATAGACCTGAGAGGCGGGATCGCTACCGACCAGGATCACAGCAAGACCTGGGGCGCGTTTACCTAGCTCACGTCGCTCGGCGACACGTTTGGCGATCTGCTGGCGGAGGCTGGCGGCGATCGCTTTGCCGTCGATAAGTTGTGCGGTCATTGCGCTTGGTTAACCATTGGGGATGATTGAAAAAGGACGCGCATTCTCGCATGGAGAACCCCTCGGGCAAAGGCACGTGCCGGGCTTTTCGCGTAACTCCTTTATATAACTGAATTTTTTTAACTTTCCCTGTTGACGGCTTATCGGCGCCTCTATAACATTCGCCCCGCTTGTCGAGCACAGCCAGTCGCTGGGTAAGACGGCGAACGCAGGGCTTGCAAGAGTTCTGCCGGAGCCGAAAGCTTTGAGTCTGCTTGCAGATGGATAGGCGCCCGTAGCTCAGCTGGATAGAGCATCCGCCTTCTAAGCGGATGGTCGCAGGT
>CBIHQF010000141.1:0-8073 GCA_966211665.1 uncultured Pseudomonas sp.
GGGGTTCTGTGGCCAGGTACGTTTATGGCGGCGGTGCTGCTGAGCACCCCGCTGCCGCCGGGCCCCCCCGCTTTGCCACCTTACAACGGGGGTGGCCCCGGTGATCATCGAAGCATCGCCGTTACGGACTTGCGCCCGGCATGATTGAGCGGCAGGAGGAAGCGTACGTTTGGGTTGCGCCCCTCACGGGCGCCACACCTTGACTCGACCGTGAGGGGCGAAACCAGGACGCGGGCTCGACGCGTTAATCGACCGTGCCAAGCCCTCCACCGATACGCACACAAACTTGCCAGTCCGGTGTCAATCGGCACGTCCCGAAATTCCGCGAAGAACCTAAAAATGCTGTATTCCAGTCATGTGTTGCACGATTGCTTGGCTTATGCGGATTGGTCTGCAGCCCTCTCCTGGGGCGAGAGGGGGGGTATTAGCCCGCGATCCGCGGGAGGCCCGACCTCGGGGCGAGCTTTTCGCTGTACCCGCCAAATAATGAACAGGCAGCCCTGCGGGCTGCATTCGCCGCGAGGGCGCGCGACCCAGATGGATCTGGGAAATGCCGCAAGCCCGTCGGGAACGGGCGCGGCCTCCTACAAGGCATCGCAGCATGCAACACGTAACTGGGCATAGCCAAAAAAAATGCCGCTCACTTGAATCAAGTGAACGGCATCGCCTTGCAAGGAACGGTGCTTTACTCGGCCAAGCGCCAGGTCGTGCCGCCCTTGCCGTCTTCCAGCACCACGCCCATGGCGCCGAGCTGATCGCGGATGCGGTCGGATTCGCCCCAATTCTTCTCGGCGCGGGCCTGCAAGCGCGCGGCGATCAAGGCTTCGACTTCCGCCGCATCGACCTTGCCGTCGGCACCGGCCTGAAGGAATGCCTCGGGATCGAGTTGCAACACGCCGAGCACTCCGGCCAGTTCCTTCAACCGCGCCGCCAAACCGGCCGCCGCCTGCAGGTCGCTTTCACGCAGGCGGTTGACCTCACGGGCCAGCTCGAACAATACCGCGCAGGCTTCCGGCGAGTTGAAATCGTCGTCCATGGCCGCGCCGAAGCGCAGGGCGAACTCCTCGCCGCCGACCGGCGCCGCATCCGGCAGCCCCTTGAGCGCGTTATAGAAGCGCTCAAGGGCACCCTTGGCTTCCTTGAGGCTGTCCTCGGAGTAGTTGATCGGACTGCGGTAGTGGCTGGATACCAGCAGGTAGCGCACCACTTCCGGCTGATACTTTTCCAGCACTTCGCGGATGGTGAAGAAGTTGCCCAGGGATTTGGACATCTTCTCGCCGTCCACCCGCACCGCGCCGGCGTGCATCCAGGCGTTGGCGTAGAGCTTGCCGGTGGCGGCCTCGCTCTGCGCGATCTCGTTCTCGTGGTGCGGGAACACCAGGTCCGGGCCGCCGCCATGAATATCGAAGGTTTCGCCCAGGCAGCAGGTGGACATTACCGAGCACTCGATATGCCAGCCCGGACGGCCCTTGCCCCAGGGCGAATCCCAGCTCGGCTCGCCCGGTTTGGCGCCCTTCCACAGGACGAAATCCAGCGGATCTTCTTTGGCCTCGTCGACTTCGATGCGCGCACCGATTTTCAGGTCTTCGACCTTCCTGCGCGACAGTTTGCCGTAACCGACGAACTTGCCGACCCGGTAGTACACATCGCCATTGTCCGCGGCATAGGCGAAGCCCTTGTCGATCAGGGTCTGGATCATCGCGTGCATACCGGCGATATGCCCGGTGGCGCGCGGCTCCTGGTCGGGACGCAGGACGTTGAGGCGCGCCTCGTCCTCATGCATGGCGGCGATCATGCGCTCGACCAGCGCCTCGAACGGCTCACCATTCTCCTGAGCACGCTTGATGATCTTGTCGTCGATGTCGGTGATATTGCGCACATAGGTCACGTGATAACCGCGCTGGCGCAGCCAGCGCGTGACCACATCGAATGCCACCATCACCCGCGCGTGACCGATATGGCAGAAGTCGTAAACCGTCATGCCGCACACGTACATGCGCACCTGGTTATCCACCAGTGGTTTGAAGACATCTTTGCTTTTAGTCAGCGTGTTGTAAATCGAGAGCATCGGAATTCCTTGGAAACCACGGGCCAGTTGGCTGGCCCGGTTTACCGCGCAACCGGCTTGATCAAGCCCAGGAATCGCGCAGCGTTACGGTACGGTTAAAGACGGGCGCACCCGGTTTGCTGTCCTTGATATCGGCGCAGAAGTAGCCTTCGCGTTCGAACTGGAAACGTTCTTCAGGCGCGACCTGAGCCAATGAGGGTTCGGCACGACAACCTTTCAGCACCACCAGCGACTCGGGGTTGATATTGTCGAGGAAGCTGCCGCCCTCTTCGTCCTTCTCCGGATTGGCGGAGCGGAACAGACGGTCATACAGGCGCACTTCGCACTCGACGCTTTCAGCCGCCGGCACCCAGTGGATCACGCCCTTGACCTTGCGCCCTTCGGGGTTCTTGCCCAGGGTGTTTTCGTCATAGCTGCAATGCAGTTCGACAATATTGCCGTCGGCGTCCTTGATCGCTTCGTCGGCGCGGATCACGTAGCTGCCGCGCAGGCGGGCTTCGCCACCGGGGATCAGGCGCTTGAAGCCGGCCGGCGGGACTTCTTCGAAGTCGCTGGCATCGATATAGATTTCACGGCTGAACGGCAGCACACGCACGCCCATATCCTGTTTGGGATGGCGTGGCAGCTCAAGGTTCTCTTTTTTCCCTTCGGGGTAGTTGGTGATCACCACCTTCAGCGGCTTGAGCACGCACATGGCGCGCGCCGCGTTGGCGTCGAGGTCTTCGCGGATGGCGAATTCGAGCATGCCGATATCCACCACACCGCCGGCCCGGTTGACGCCGATCATGTCGCAGAAAGTGCGGATAGACGCCGGCGTATAACCACGGCGACGGTAGCCGCTGAGCGTCGACATGCGCGGGTCGTCCCAGCCGCTGACGTGTTTCTCGTCCACGAGCTGCTTGAGCTTGCGCTTGCTGGTGATGGTGTAGTTCAGATTCAGCCGGGCGAATTCGTACTGACGCGGTTGCGCCGGCACCGGCAGATTGCTCAGGAACCACTCGTACAGCGGGCGGTGGTCTTCGAACTCCAGGGTGCAGATCGAATGGGTGATGCCTTCGATGGCGTCCGACTGACCGTGGGTGAAGTCGTAGCTCGGGTAGATGCACCACTTGTCGCCGGTCTGGTGGTGGTGAGCGTGGCGGATGCGATAAAGGATCGGGTCGCGCAAGTTCATGTTCGGCGAGGCCATATCGATCTTCGCGCGCAGGGCTCGGGCGCCATCGGGGAATTCGCCGGCCTTCATGCGGGAGAACAGGTCCAGGTTCTCTTCCACTGAACGCTCGCGGAACGGGCTGTTCTTGCCCGGCTCATTGAGCGTGCCGCGGTATTCGCGGGCCTGTTCCGGCGACAGGTCATCGACATAGGCCTTGCCGGCCTTGATCAGCTCGACGGCCCAGTCGTGCAGTTGGTCGAAATAGTTGGAGGCGTAGCGCTCCTCGCCGGCCCACTGGAAACCCAGCCACTGCACGTCGCTCTTGATCGCGTCGATGTATTCCTGGTCTTCCTTGGCCGGGTTGGTGTCGTCGAAGCGCAAGTTGCATTCGCCGCCGAATTCCCGGGCCAGGCCGAAGTTCAGGCAGATCGACTTGGCATGACCGATATGCAGGTAGCCATTGGGCTCCGGCGGAAAGCGGGTGACGATCTTGGCGTGTTTTCCCGAATCCAGATCGGCCTGGACGATGGGGCGAAGAAAGTTCGTAGCGGCGACAGTCTCTGGCTTGCTCATGGGGTCCTTAAACGAGTGCGGGGCGCGGCTCAGCGCCTGTTCAGGATCTCGCAGCGGATCGTGGACAAGCGCTCAGGGTAGGCCGGCTTATACAAAGCGCTTATCATAGCCGAAGCTGTCAACCCCCTGACAGGCCCAAGAGTCGTCTCGAGGCCCATTACGCAACGCTAACGCGGCGTAATCCAAAGGAAATTGAGCCGGCTCATGGATTTCTCGACAGAGCGATTAACTACATGATCAAGCTGCACACCAACCACGGCGTCATCACCCTCAACCTGTTCGAAGACAAAGCGCCGGAAACCGTGGCCAACTTCAAGCAGTACGTGAAAGAAGGTCATTACGACAACACCGTGTTCCACCGCGTCATCAGCAACTTCATGATCCAGGGCGGCGGTTTCGAGCCGGGCATGAAGCAGAAAGCCACTCGCGCACCGATCAAGAACGAAGCCAACAACGGCGTGGCCAACAAAATCGGCACCGTGGCCATGGCGCGCACCATGGAGCCGCATTCGGCGTCCGCGCAGTTCTTCATCAACGTCGCCGACAACAGCTTCCTCGACCACAGCGCACCGACCATGCAAGGCTGGGGTTATGCGGTATTCGGCGAAGTGGTCGAAGGCATGGACGTGGTCAACGCGATCAAAGCGGTGCCGACCACCATGAAGTCCGGCCATCAGGACGTGCCGGTCGACGACGTGATCATCGAGCGTGCCGAGATCGTTGAGTGATATTGCTGATCTCCGATCTGCATCTTGAACAGGAGCGCCCGGATATCAGCCGGGCGTTTCTGCATTTCCTCGAGACACGCGCGACTCAGGCCCAAGCGCTGTATATCCTCGGCGACTTCTTCGAAGTCTGGATCGGCGACGACGCCATGAGCCCCTTCCAACGCTCGATCGCCCAAGCCCTGCGCCAACTCAGCGACAGCGGCACGCGCATTTACCTGATGCATGGCAATCGCGATTTCATGCTCGGCAAGGCGTTTTGCCGCGAAGCCGGCTGCACCTTGCTCAACGATCCCTGCGTGGTCGAACTGGGCGGCGAGCGCGTGCTGCTGATGCACGGCGACAGCCTCTGCACCCAGGATGCGGCCTATATGAAGCTGCGACGCTGGCTGCGCAACCCGTTGTCGCTGTTCATCCTGCGCAACCTGCCGCTGGCGACCCGCCACAAACTGGCGCGCAAGCTACGCAACGAAAGCCGCGCGCAAACGCGGATGAAAGCCAGCGATATAGTCGATGTCACCCCGGACGAAGTGCCGCGGATCATGGCCTCCCATGACGTGCGCACCTTGATCCATGGCCATACCCACCGCCCTGCGGTGCACCAGCTTATGCTCGACGGCCAATCCGCCCGTCGCATCGTACTCGGCGATTGGGATAGACAAGGGTGGGCGCTGCAAATCGATGAGCATGGATTCGAGCAAGCGCCCTTCCCCCTATAAGCCTCTATTAACTTTTGCGGAAATTTGAAGGCGTGCACAAAGTGCTCGGCAGCCCCTCTTGACGGACCATCTGCCGCCCATCAGCATCTGCGCCCTCAAAATGCCATTAGGGAACGGTCATGCCGCTCAGCAAGGAAAGCCTGTTCAAATACGTCATTGCGCCAGCGCTGCTGATCGCCCTGGCGTTCGTCACCTTCAACAGTGTGTTTTTCTACAACGAAGCCGGTTTTGCCACTCATGTGCGGACCATTTTCGGCGAGGAGAAAGTGGTCGACGACGTTGGCTACGCAACCAAATGGTTCGGCCGCGCCACAGCCTGGAAAAAGGCCCTGAGCGTGCAGTCGGTACTCACCGAAGCCCTGGCCATTGACGACAACAGCGATAACGATTCGCTTGGCGCCACCATCGAAGCCTTCCCGATCGTGTTCCTCGGCAACGTCGACGCCAAGGTCGAATCCTCCGCACGCTTCCGCCTGCCCGCCGGCGATCAGTTTCTGAAAATCGCCCAGGAATACCGCAACCCGGAAAATTTCATCAAGACCGCCCTGGTTCCCGCGATCAAGGAAACCCTGCAGGCCACCGCCTCCTTGATGAGCGCGGATGACTTTTATGCCGGCGCCCGCAGTGAGTTCGCCGCCGAGTTCGAGAACCAGCTCAATGACGGCCTCTACCTGATCAAGCGCAAGGAAATCCGCGGCCCGCGCGGCCACCGCCCGAGTCAGACCGCCATCCTGCAGTCCGGCACCGAGCAAGGCGCATTCGGCGACAACAATGTCAGCCAGTTCATCACCGAGAAGGTCATGGACAGCAAAGGCATCCCCGTGCGCAAGCAACAGCAGTTCCGCAAATACGGCGTGGAAGTGGTCGAAGCGCGCATCACCAACGTCGATCCCAACCCGCAGTACAAGCAGCGCATGGTCAAGGTCCAGCAGGCCCTCGCCGAGCTGGCCGTGGCGCGGCAGAACCGCCTGAAGGAAGAAGAAGAGAAGCTACTGGTCACCGCCCGCGGTGAGAAGGAAGTCGAAGCCCGCCGCCAGGAAACCCTGCGCGACCAGATCGAGCGCACCACTCAGGCCGAAACCGAGAAACAGCTGGCGCGCATCAATGCCGAACGCGAAAAAGGCCGTGCCGAGATCGAGAAACAGACCGCCGAGTTGCTACGCGACAAGGCGGCGATCACCGCCGAGGCCACGAAAATAACCGCGGACGCCGAAGCCTATGCCCGCGAAGCGGTGATCAAGGCCGACGGCGCGCTGCAGCCCAAGCTCGACGCACTGATCGAAATCAACAAGGTCTGGGCCGAAGCGGCAGCGCAAGCACCGGTGCCCAGCGTGATGATGGGCGGCAAGGATGGCGCCAGCAGTCGCCAGGATGAAATCGGCCAATTGATGGGTGTACTCGCCACCAAGGCGGCGCGCGACCTGGCGCTGGACCTGAAGGTGCAGCAGTAGTCTGACCGCTATCCAAGAAAGCGCCTGCGAGGGCGCTTTTTTATTGGCTGTGTCCCGGTCATGTATGCACGATTGCCCGGCTTATGCGGATTGGTCTGCAGCCCTCTCCCGAGGCGAGAGGGGTATTAGCCCGCGATCCGTGGGAGGCCCGACCTCGGGACGAGCTTTTCGCTGTACCCGCCAAATGATGAACAGGCAGCCCTGCGGGCTGCATTCGCCGCGGGGGCGCGCCTCCTACAAGGCATCGCAGCATGCAGCACGTAACTGGTACATAGCTTTTTTATTGGCCGCTGGGAATACCGCTATGAAAGCGGAACTCGCTATCCGGGGATTCGATCAACTCGCGCTCGATCGCCCTGACCCGCTCGATCGCCTCGTCGACGTCCCGTTCGTCGCCATATTGGTAGGCGAGCTTCAGATAATTCTGAAAATGCCGGGCTTCGCTCTTCAACAAACCGAAATAGAACTTGGCCAGTTCATCGTCCAGATGCGGCACCAGCGCCTCGAAGCGCTCGCAGCTGCGCGCCTCGATAAAAGCCCCGATCACCAGAGTATCCACCAGCTTATGCGGCTCATGGGTACGTACTATTTTGCGCAAGCCCGAGGCATAGCGCGCCGCCGAAACAGGTCGCAAGCCGATCTTGCGGCGCTTCATGATGCGCAGCACCTGCTCGTGGTGCACCAGCTCTTCACGGGCCAGACGCGACATGGCGTTAAGCAGATCGACATGATTGCTGTACTTGGCCATCAGACTGAGGGCGGTGCTGGCGGCCTTGAATTCGCAGTTCTTGTGGTCTATCAACATGATGTCTTGATTGACCAGCGCCGCCTCGATCCACGCGGCAGGCGTTCGGCAAGCCAAAAAATCATGAATTTCAGGAAAAGTCATTTGCGTCCCCGCGGCGCACGCTGGCTTGCAGCAGGCGCCACCGGCCCATGCAACAACTGAACGATCCTGGCGTCAGAAAAAGAACCGAGCTGGCAGGTTTCACTATCGGGTTTCACGGATGCTATGGGCTCGTAAGATTTATCGGCGACCCGGTTATGCCGGGCGGCCATTATACGAATGGCCACGGCAACAACCAGCGGCGCGTTTGATGCCGATCAACAACAGAAAGGCGCAGAGGCATCTATAGTAGATTGCAATACAACTCGTTCACATGGAGACGATCATGCAAGCTATTCGCAGCATTTTGGTGGTGATGGAACCCGAGCAGCCGGAAGCACTGGCATTGAAGCGCGCCAAACTGATCGCGAACGTGACCCAGTCCCACCTGCATCTGCTGGTCTGCGACAGAAAGCATGATTACTCGGTCTTTCTCAACGATCAGCGCGCGGCACTGGCCCTCGAGGGTTTCAGCGTATCCGGCCAGCAGGCTTGGCA
>CBIHQF010000142.1:0-8045 GCA_966211665.1 uncultured Pseudomonas sp.
GCGATGGCGCGCCGGGGGCGATTCTTTGCGCCATTCCCTTTATCCGCCCGCGCGACGTGCTGCAGAGTCAGGCCGGGCAGAGCGCGGAGGATAAGCAACTGTCGCTGCAGCAGGCGATCCAGGCGCATTATCAGGCGCTCTATGCCCTGGCCGAGGCCAGGCGCGACGAGCTCGGCGGCGATCTGCCGATTATCGCCACGGGTCACCTCACCACCGTCGGCGCCAGCGCCAGCGACTCGGTGCGCGAGATTTACGTCGGCAGTCTCGAAGCCTTCCCGACCAGCGCTTTTCCTCCGGCCGCCTATATTGCCCTGGGGCATATCCACCGGCCGCAGAAGGTCGGTGGCCTGGAACATATCCGCTATTGCGGTTCGCCGATCGCCTTGAGTTTCGACGAGGCCAAACAGCAAAAGGAGGTGTTGCTGGTCGACCTGGATCGCAGCGGTCTGACCACGGTCACGGCGCTGCCGGTGCCATGCTTCCAGCCGCTGCTCTCGCTACGCGGCACGCTCAAGGAACTCGAACAGGCGATAGCCGTGGCGGCCGAGCGGGGCAGCGCCGGGCAGCCTGTCTGGCTCGAAGTGCAGGTCGCCACTGACGACTACCTGAGCGATCTGCAACTGCGGGTCGCCGCGTTGTGCGAGGGCTTGCCGGTCGAGGTGCTGCGGATTCGTCGCGAGCGCGGCGCGGCGGCATTCTCCCTGAGCGCGCAAACCCGCGAGACGCTCGATGAGCTGAGCCCCGACGATGTATTCGCGCGGCGCCTAGCCGGCGAGGCGCTCGACGAAGCGCTGCAGGAGCGCCTGCGAGCGCTCTATCACGACACGCTCGCCCAGCTTCGCGACTAAGCCGCCGTCCGACAGGCTGGCAATCCCGCCAGCGCAGCGCTTCCGTCGGGTTAGCGCGTAAAAGCTTGAACGCCCGGGCCCCCGGCCCAGTCCTCCTATGAACGAACCCATTCGTATTGTAGGAGGCAGCATGTCCGAGTTCGAACAGCCGTTAGCGGCGACCCATACCACGATGGATGCCCACACGCATAACGTGACCGGCCTCGAACGTGTGCTTTCGCTGATCGGCGGCGGCCTGCTGCTGGGCAACGGCTTGCGCCAGGGCGGTATCGGCGGTTGGGCCCAGGTGCTGTTCGGCGGCTTCCTCGCCGCCCGCGGCATCAGCCAGCACTGCCCGATCAAGGAATCCTTGAGCCCTTCGCCCTGGGAGGAGCAACTGCGCCGCGAATACGGTTGGCACAACCTCGAAGCCTGTATGCGCAGCGTGACCGTCGGCAAGCCGCGCAACCAAGTGTTCGATTTTTTGCGCGACACGACCAGGCTCGCCGAGGTGCTGGAGCGCGTGCAGAGCCTCGAACAGACCGAACCCAATCGTTTTCGCTGGAGCGTCGAGGGTCCCTTGGGCAAGCCGCTGCAATCCTTCGCCCATCTCGAAGAGGTGCGCGATAACCAGCAACTGGTCTGGGTCTCCGAGGCCGGCGCCCGGCTGCCGCTGCGTTGCACGATCAGCCTCGTCGACGCACCCCAGGGGCGCGGCACCGAGATCAAAGTGGTGCTCGCCTGCGAGCCGCCGGCCGGTGTGCTGGGCTATGCCGGCGCATCCTTGCTCAGCCCATTGCTCGGCGGCCTGTTGACGCGCGAACTGCGCCGCATCAAGCAATACCTGGAGACCGGCGAGGTCGCGGTGCCGCGCGGCCCCGATACCCGCCGCCAGCTCCGCGACGAGCCGCAGCAACCCGTGCCTGAGCCTGAGCAAGCGCGTTGGGAGGTGCAGTCATGAGAGCGCTGACCTGGCAGGCACTGAACAAGCTGCAAGTGGACACAGTGCCGGACCCGACCATCCTCAACCCGCGCGACGCGATTTTGCGGGTGATCATGTCCTCGGTGTGCGGCTCCGACCTGCACTTGCTCGGCGGCTACGTGCCGGCGATGAGACCGGGCGACATCATCGGCCACGAGTTTCTCGGCGAAGTGGTGGAAACCGGCTCGGCGATCACCGGCTTGGCCAAGGGCGATCGGGTGGTGAGCATCTCGATCATCGGCTGCGGCAATTGCGAGTACTGCAAACGCAGCGATTTTTCCTGCTGCGACAACTCCAATCCCAAACCGCAGATCACCGATCTGATCTACGGCCAACCCTGCGCTGGCATCCTCGGTTACAGCCATGCCTTCGGCGGCTACCCCGGCAGCCACGCCACCTACGTGCGCGTGCCCTATGCCGACGTCAACCTGTTCAAAGTGCCCGACGGGGTGAGCAACGAACAGGCGGTATTCGTCTCGGACGCCGCGCCGACCGGTTATTTCGCCGCCGATATCGCCGGCATCGAAGCGGGCGATACGGTGGCCGTGTGGGGCTGCGGAGGGGTCGGCCAGATGGCCATTCGCAGCGCCTATCTGCTCGGCGCCGAACGGGTGATCGCGATCGATCGCTTCGGCGATCGCCTCGAACTGGCCGAGCGCCGCGCCGGTGCGATCACCATCAACTACCTGACCACCGACGTGCATGACGCATTGCTCGAACTGACCGGAGGCCGTGGCCCCGATCGCTGCATCGATTGCGTCGGCATGGAGGCCCATGGCACCCAGCTCGATTACGCCTACGACAAGACCAAGCAAGCGCTGCGCCTGCACACCGAACGCGGCACGGTATTGCGCCAGGCGATCCGCGCTTGTCGCAAGGGCGGCAGCGTTTCGGTGATCGGGGTGTACGGCGGCGTGCTGGATAAATTCCCGATCGGCGCCATCGTCAACAAGGCGCTGACCCTGCGCTCCGGTCAGCAGCCGGGGCAGCGTTACGCCGGCAAATTGTTCGAGCATATCCAGAACGGCGAGCTGGACCCCGGCTACCTGCTGACGCATCCGATGGATCTCGAGGAATCGCCGCAAGGCTACGAGCTGTTCAAACGGAAATCGCAAAACTGCATGCGCGCGGTATTTATGCCCTGAGTGTTAGGCCGTTCGGATAGCATAGGCAGCCCACCGAAAGGCTGTTGCGAGCTGCGCCTGCGCGATGAAAATCCTGACCCTGCGCCTGAAAAACCTCAATTCGCTGAAAGGCGAATGGAAGATCGACTTCGCCGCCGAGCCGTTCGCAGGCAGCGGCCTGTTCGCCATCACCGGGCCTACCGGCGCCGGCAAAACCACGCTGCTCGATGCCATCTGCCTGGCTCTCTATCACCGCACACCACGCATGAGCACGCTGTCGGCCGGCGGCAACGAGCTGATGACCCGGCACACCGCCGACTGTTTGGCCGAGGTCGAGTTCGAGGTCAAGGGCGTGGCGTACCGGGCGTTCTGGAGCCAGCGCCGCGCGCGCGACAAGGCCGACGGCGCGCTGCAAGCGCCAAAAGTCGAGCTGGCCAGCGGCGACGGCCAGATCATCACCGACAAGATCAACGAGAAACTGCGCGAAACCGAACGCCTGACCGGCCTGGATTTCGAGCGTTTCACCAAGTCCATGCTGCTCGCCCAGGGCGGTTTCGCCGCCTTTCTCGAAGCCAATGCCAGCCAGCGCGCCGAGCTGCTGGAAGAACTCACCGGTACCGATATCTACGGGCAGATTTCCCAGCGGGTGTTCGAACAGACCCGCGAGGCCAAAGGCCTGCTCGATCAGCTGCGCGCCAAGGCCTCGGGCGTCGAACTGCTGAGCGACGAGCAGCGCCAACAGCTGAGCGTCGAAGCCGAACGATTGCGCGACGAAGAAAGCCGTTTAACCGGCGAACAGACCGAGCTGCAACGCCAACGTCAATGGCGCGATGAGCTGAATAAAACCCAGGGCCAGTTGCAATCCGCCCAGCAGGCCGAACAGCACGCCCAGGATGAATTACTCGCTGCGCAGCCGCAGCTGCAGCAACTGGCGGCGAACGAGCCCGCCGCGCGCCTGCAGCCGCTGCACCGCGACTGGCAGGCGGCGCAACAGGCGGTGCAGCACACCGAGCAAGCGTTGCTGCAAACCGAAAGCGAACAGCAGCAGGTGGCGCAGCAGATCGCGGCCTGCCTCTGGCAAGCGCGGCAGTTCAGCGGGCAACTGCTGAACGAGCGCGAGCAGGCGCAGCAGCAACTGGCTGAGCAGCGCCAACAGTTGGCGCAGCAACTGAGCGGCCAGGTTCAGCACGGGCTGCTCGGCGAACAACTCGCCGCCTGGCGCACCAAGCTCGAAGCGCGCCAGGAACTCGCCGCGCAGATCGACCAGTTGCTCGCTCAGCGGCGCCAGGCCGAGCAGGCCGGCAAAACCCTGGAAACGCAACTGGCCAACCAGCGCGCGGGTCTGGATGAGCAGCAAGCGCGTTTAGTGGCGGCCCAGCGGTTCGAGGCGGAGCAACGGCAACAGTTGGACGGACTGCTCGCCGGCAGTAGCGAAGCCGGCTTACGCGAACGCTGGCAGAGCCTGCATAGCCACAGCGCTGTGTTGGCGCAGCTTAAACAGCTCGCTGCGGCGCGCCGGCAACTGCGTCTGGATCAGCAGCAACTGCAAACCCTGACCGCCGAGCTGAGCGACCAGCACGCCGGTAAAAATCGCCAAGTCGAGGCCTTGCGCGCGCGTTACAAAGACCTGCAACAGCAGGTGCGCGACCAGGAAAAACTGCTCGAACAGGAACAGCGCATCCAGGCCCTGGAAAGCTACCGCGCCCAGTTGCAGGAGGGCGAGGCTTGCCCGTTGTGCGGCTCCCAACAGCATCCGGCGATTGCGGCCTACCAGGCGCTGGACGTTTCCACGACTCAGCGCACCTTGCAGGCGAAAAAAGCCGAGCTGGAGGCCCTGGCCGGTAGCGGTCAGGAACTGGCCGCCGTATTGGC
Source organism: uncultured Pseudomonas sp. (assembly GCA_966211665.1). Taxonomy (GTDB): domain Bacteria; phylum Pseudomonadota; class Gammaproteobacteria; order Pseudomonadales; family Pseudomonadaceae; genus Aquipseudomonas. Next base: position 4,806 of record CBIHQF010000142.1, read on the forward strand.
GAAACTGGCTTCGCAACTGGAACACTGCGCGCAGCAGCAACAGGCGTTCGCCCAGACGCAGGAGCAGCACCGCGAGCAATGGCAGCAACTGAGCCGGCAGCTCGGCCGCGAACTGGTCGACGAGGCTGCGCTCGCCGTGCATGAGCAACAAATGACCAGCGAACTCGACAACCTGCAACGCAGCCTGGCACAGCTCGACCAGTTGAAGGTGGCGCTGGACAGCGCGCGCACGGCGCGCCAGCAGGTCGAACAGGCCTGCGCCAGCGCCCAGTCACAGTTGCAGCTGGACACGCAAAAGCATCAGCAAACCCAGGTCGCACTCGCGGATATCGACCAACGCTTACAACAGCTGCAACACCAGCACGGCGAGCGCGAACAGGCCCTGAGCGCGGAGCTGGCGGGCTTCGGTTACCAATTGCCGAGCGATAGCGCGCAATGGCTCGGCCAGCGCCAGGCCGAATGGCAGGCCTGGCAGCAGGCGCAGCAGCAAAGTCAGCTTTTGCAGGAGCAAGCCCGCACCCTGGAACAGGGCGTGAGCGGCGCCCGTGAGGTGCACGAACACTGGCAGCAGCGCTGGAAGGCATTGCAGCATGAGGAACTGATCGCCGTGGAGACGGCCACCGATCCGCTGCTCGCTTTGCAACAAAGCGAAGCCCAACTGAGCGAAGCGCAGAGCCGCCAGCAGCAATTGCAGGGCGCTGCGCATACCCAGGGCCAACGCTTGCTCGAACAACGCCAACATCTGACGGAACAAGCCGAGCGATGGCGAGGCGCCCTGGCCGCCAGCCCCTTTGCCGACGAAGCCGCATTCCAGGCCGCCAAGCTCGATGATCAGCAGTGTCAGGCGCTGACCCGGCTCAAGGAACGTTTGCACCGAGCCCTGGCCGAAGCCCAGGCGCTGAGAAGCGCCGCGGAACAGCAACTGGCCGGCTTGCAGGCGGCGGTGCCGACCGGGGCGAGCCGCGAGCAATTGGATCAGCAACTGCAGCTAGTCAACGATCAGCTCAAGGGCTTGAGCGAGCGTCAGGGGGAAATCCGCGGGCAGCTACAAGGCGACGAGGCGCGTCGGCAGAACCAGCAAAGCCTGTTCGCCGAGATCGCCGCCAAGCAGGAGGCATACGATCTCTGGCAGCACCTCAACGGTTTGATCGGCTCATCCGACGGCGCCAAATACCGCAAATTCGCCCAGGGCCTGACCCTCGACCACCTGGTCTACTTGGCCAACCGCCAACTCGAACGCCTGCACGGGCGCTACCAGCTGGTGCGCAAAACCGGCGGCGAGCTGGAGCTGCAAGTGATCGACACCTGGCAAGCGGATGTTGCCCGCGACACCAAGACCCTGTCCGGTGGCGAAAGCTTCCTGGTCAGCCTGGCCCTGGCCTTGGCGCTTTCCGACCTGGTCAGCCACAAGACCAGCATCGACTCGCTGTTTCTCGACGAAGGCTTCGGCACCCTGGACGCGGAAACCCTGGAAGTCGCCCTCGACGCCCTCGACAACCTCAACGCCAGCGGCAAGACGATAGGCGTGATCAGCCACGTCGAGGCGCTCAAGGAGCGCATTCCGGTGCAACTGAAGGTGCACAAGGGTGTGGGCATGGGGTACAGCGAACTGGATCGAGTATTTCGCCTCGGTTAAGGCGCGTTACCTTGGTCATGGTGCATCTCCGCATATCTGGCACAGGATGGGGCTGCGGTTATCAGCAAGCGCTTGGCGGAAAAGCCTTCACCTGTATCGTTGCTTTTCTAGTCGGCGCTGTAAGACGTGCCGATCAGTTGTCGGTCGGAAGCCTGGTAATGTGAAAAAAATGTGAAAAATGGTTGTAGAGGTGGTGGCATGTCGCTATCTTTTCGCCCCTGATTTTGAGCATGGATGCGTGATGTATTATTTGCGGAACTACCGACAAGCTTTTCCCTTTACAGTCAACTTTGAGGATTTGACCCTGCATCTGGACGATGGCAGTGTCGGCGATGTAATTCCTTCCATCGCTCGGTTGATCGAGGAGCGCAGCTCGCGCAGCAGCTCATCCCGGCGCACCTCCAGCGTGTTGCAAGCACAGCATGCGGCTCTATTCGTGAAGACCTCGGCGATCGATAATCTGCGCTCGAAACTGCGGGTGACTCTGGGCAAGCCGCGTCGCAAGGGTGGCTTCGATTGGCCTATCGCCGAACTGATCAACACTTCCGAGGCCTGCCGTCTTGGGCTGCCGCTACCGCTTCTCAAGGGATTCGGTTATCGGCGCAAGGGGTTAGGTCTGATCGAAGAGGTTTTCCTGGTCAGCGAGTGTCTGGAAGGCTATGTCAACGGCGTTGAATGGCTACAGCAGAATGGCGCCGACGTGGAGATATTCCTCGCAGATGCCTTCAATTTGCTCCGCGAGCTGCATGACAAGGAAGTATTCCATCTCGATCTATGGGCCGAGAATTTCATGGTGCACCCGCAGGCACCACGTAAGCTGCAGGTGATCGATCTGGAGAACTGCCATATCGGTCCGGCTCCGTATCTTGCCGAGGTCCTGGGCTTTCAGTTCGGCTTTCTTTATCAACGCTGCGTAAAGGACTACCTCGATGAAGTGCGCTACGACCAGTTGGTTGCCGGCGCACTGTCCGCTTACCCGGCTATAGACCGCCAGCGTTTCGAAGAATTCTTTCAAGTCTGCAAGCATGCCATCGTCGGTCGTAAGGAGCGCCGAGAAATCCTCTTGCGTGGTGTGTTGCTGGCGGGTTAATCCACCGCCAGCGACTTCCGAAATGCGTTCTGGGCGGCCGTCGAGGTCATCACCGAGTAGCGTGTACGGCGCGATACCTTATGGTCCCTGAATTGATGGTAAACGGGTTCGAAAACTTGTCGGTCGAGCGTCGGATGGGCGCGCTCCAAGTAGCGGTTGCTGACCCTGTGATAGTCATCCTTGCCGATGAAGCGCTGGAACCAATAGGTATAGAAATAACCATGTAGAAAGCCGAGGGCGAAATCATGGTTCAGCACTTCGTGCGCGCAGCATTCGAAGTCGATTAAACGCAAACCGTTGTTCGGGCCGATGAGAATGTTTTTCGGGTGGGGGTCGAGGTGGCAAAAACCCTGGGCCAACATGTTGCTGAAAAGCGTGAATATTTGTTCGAGCAGCGGCTCGGCCTGATCCGGGTTGCCCCGCAAGCGCTCGTCGACATTGCAATGGTCGGCGAAGTAGCTGATCAGCAGATATTCCTCCTTGAGGAAGAACAACCATCGGGTGCGATATCCGT
>CBIHQF010000143.1:0-8038 GCA_966211665.1 uncultured Pseudomonas sp.
GAAGCAGTCGCTGAAGGCCTGAGGGCATCGGCGACGCACCGGGCCGAACTTACCGTGCGAATGAGCGTCCAACCTGACCACCCTCAGGATGGAGTACGGTATGGAAAGCAGAAACCGGCAGCTCGCCGAAACCTTGTTCGCCCCCCTGCGCGTCACCTTCAGCCCCCCTCGCCCCGATGGCGGCATCATCCTGGCACTGCTCGACGCCAGTGATGCCACCGCCTATAGCCGGGTGATCAGCGCCGCTCAACAGGACACCCAGGCCTTCGCCCAAAGCCTGGAAGATATCCGCCTCGAGCTCGCCTTGCGCGCCGGCAATATTCCAGCCGATATGCGTAAAGCGCTGAAGGAACAGGACAGCGTACTCAGCTATGACCTGAGCTGAACCCATAAAGCAAAAGCCCCGCGCGAGTCGAACTGGCGCGGGGCTTTTTATTGGCCATGTACCAATCATGTGTTGAAGCTTTTGTAGGGTGGGTTAGTGGCGCTGAACCGGGTTGGCGAAGCAACTGCGAAATATGTGCGCCACGTAACCCACCAAGCGGTAATCGGCTTGGCCCCGTTGGTGGGTTACGGCGCAGCTGACTAGGCATCAACAGATAGCCCGTGGCCTGCGCCTAACCCACCCTACGAATTACTAACCTGCGCGGCCGACCCACCTACAAAAGCCGCCTGCAACACATGATTGGGACAGAGCCTTTTTATTGGTATCAATTAGGTGTTGCATGAGGCATTTGGGGAAGAATGGCCCTGTTCACAAGGGCTGCAATAGATGGGGTGCGCCGTCACCAAGAGTCTGCAGCCAGCGCTGGCGCGCACGGCGCACCCTACGAGTCGAGCCCCTTCGAGCGCCGAAGCCTGAACGCAATACACTACTGGTACATAGCCTTTTTGTTGCCTGCCGATTTATCGGACACGGCACTATGGCGAAGCAATCGCAGGTGTGTTTCACACGACTGCTTAACGCGAATCTGTTCAAGGGATATTTACAGCCCGAACGGGCTTAGAGATGGAGGCGACCCCACCAGCCACACCCCGGCACACAATGTCACCGCTGCGGCTGCTCCCTTCCAGGCCTGACCGGGTTCACGGCTGATCGTTGCGGGGGGACCGGCAGGGCCACCATAACGCAGCTCGCCTTGTCGCTGCGAGCCGCGCCATTGTACCGGCTTGTTTTGAACTTACAACCACTTAGCGCTGTTTGGCAGTGTTTGCCGCGCCCATCGTGACAGCGCTGCCACGCGGCGACCGGATACGCCAGGAGATGCCTTCATGGCGCAAGGATGTAATGCCGAGCAAACGAAATCGCAGTAACCTGCGCGGGGCATTTTTCCATGCCCCATCACCCTTAAGGAGCAACCCCATGGCCATGACCAAAGACCAACTGATCAGCGATATCGCCGAAGCCACCGACACGCCGAAAAGCACCATTCGCGCCGTGCTCGAACAACTCAGCGAGATCGTCAGCGATGCCTTGGAAAACGGCGAGGAAATCACCCTGCCCGGCATCGGCAAGCTGAAGGTCAGCGAGCGCCCGGCGCGCACCGGCCGTAACCCACAGACCGGCAAAGCGATCGAAATCGCCGCCAAGAAAGTGGTCAAGTATGTGCCGGCGAAAGCCCTGAGCGACGCGATCAACTAGCAGGCAGTTGAAAAACTACCTGCGTTGGCCCTCTTAATAAATAGAGAGGGGCGTTAAAAACAGGCTCGGAGAGCCGCCTGCGGCTAACGCGCTTTAGCGCGACCCGCAGGGCGAGTGAAGCGAGTAATGCTCATTTACAACAGTAAAGTCGAGTGCGACCCCAGTCGCTTCCTCGCCTGTTTTTGCGGGGCCGCCATCGGTATTGTCTTGCCTGCCTCGCCTACGTTTTCAACAGCCTGCTAGCGCTTTGATTTGGCGGACCTGCCCCCCAACATTCCGACCAGCATCAAAGCGCGACCCCGAAGTCTTCGAGCACCTTCACGAACTCGCTTTCGTCGAGCACCCTGAGCCCCAGCTCATTGGCCTTGGCCAACTTGGAGCCGGCACCCGGCCCGGCCACCACGCAGCTGGTTTTCGCCGAAACCGAACCCGCCACCTTGGCGCCCAAACCCTCCAGCTTGTCCTTGGCCTGATCGCGACTCATCACCTCCAGGCTACCGGTCAACACCCAGGTCTGTCCGGCCAACGGCAGGCCTTCGACCGACTTGCGCTCGCTTTGCCAGTGCATGCCGAATTCGCGTAGCTGCGCCTCGATAGCGCGGGCCAGGACGACATTGCCCTCGTCGGCGAAAAATTCGCGCAGAGCTTGCTTGGCTTTCTCGTTGAGGCCCTTCGTCACGCTCAGCTCCAACCAATCCTGGCTGAGGGCGATCAGGCCATCGAGGTCGGCGACCTTCTCCGCCAGGTTCTTCGCCCCGGTGCTGGCGATGCCGGCGATATTCAACTTGTCGATAAACCCGGCGAAAGTCGCGCAAGCGGCGAATTCGGCGTGCACATCGCCCTCCTCCTGCAACTCGACACCGCGCTCACGCAATTGGACGATCACCGTCTGATTGTGTTGATCCTCGAAGAAGCTGTGAATCTCATGAGCCACTTCCAGGCCGACATCCGGCAGGTAGATCAGCACCTCCGGCAGCGCCCGACCGATACGCTCCAGCGAGCCGAGCGCGCGGGCCAGCAGCTTGGCGGTTTCCTCACCGACATCAGGAATGCCGAGGGCGAAGATGAAACGCGCCAGGGTCGGCTTTCTGCTCGCATCGATAGAGGCCAGCAAGTTCTTCGTCGACAATTCGGCGAAACCTTCCAGCTCCACGACCTGTTCGAAGGTCAGGGTATAGAGGTCGGCCGGCGAGCCGACCAAGCCCTTGTCCACCAGTTGCTCGACGATCTTGTCGCCGAGGCCATCGATATCCATGGCCCGACGCGAGACGAAATGAATGATTGCCTGCTTGAGCTGAGCCTGGCAGGCCAGACGGCCGACACAGCGGTAGATCGAGCCTTCGCTGATCGACTCCCTACCCTTGCTGCGCTTGATCAATTGAGTGCGCTCCACCGCCGAGCCACATACCGGGCAGTGCTCCGGCACCTGCACGGCAATGGCATCGGCCGGGCGACGCTCGGCGATAACGCCGAGGACTTGCGGGATCACATCGCCAGCGCGGCGCACGATCACGCTGTCGCCGATCATCACCCCGAGGCGTGCCACTTCGTCCATGTTATGCAGGGTGGCGTTGGATACGGTGACACCGGCCACCTGCACCGGCTTGAGCCGCGCCACCGGGGTGATGGCGCCGGTGCGGCCGACCTGGAATTCGACGCCGAGCAATTCGGTGATCTCTTCCCGCGCCGGGAATTTATGGGCAATCGCCCAGCGCGGTTCGCGTGCGCGAAAACCCAGCTCGCGCTGCTGGCCGATATCGTTGACCTTGAACACCACGCCGTCGATTTCATAGGGAAGCGCATCGCGGCGCTCGCCGATATCGCGGTAGTAATCCCGGCATTCTTCGACGCCCCTTGCGATTTTCAGCTCGCGACTGATCGGCAGCCCCCAGCGCTTCAGTGCTTGCAACAGCTCGAAATGGGTTTTCGGCAGCTCGCCGTCGCTGCGGCCGACACCATAGGCGCACAGTTCCAACGGACGACTGGCGGTAATCCGCGGATCGAGTTGACGCAGTCTGCCGGCGGCGGCGTTGCGCGGGTTGGCGAAGGTCTTGCCGCCGGCTTCCAGCTGCCGCGCATTGAGCGCTTCGAAACCGGCCTTGGGCATGAATATTTCGCCGCGCACTTCCAGCACCGGAGGCCAGTCCTCGCCATGCAGCTTGAGCGGGATATTACGGATGGTGCGCACGTTGGCGCTGATGTCTTCGCCGGTGCTGCCGTCGCCGCGGGTGGCGCCGCGCACCAGATGGCCGTTCTCGTAAAGCAGACTGACGGCCAGCCCATCGAGCTTGGGTTCGCAGCTGTACTCCACCGCCACGCCATCGCCGAACAGGTCGCCGGCCGGCAGATCCAGGCCTTCGCGCACGCGGCGGTCGAAGTCCAGCAGGTCCTGTTCGTCGAAGGCGTTACCCAGACTGAGCATCGGTACTTCGTGGCGCACCTGGCCGAAAGCCGCCAGCGCCGCGCCGCCGACACGCTGAGTCGGCGATTCGGCGGTGACCAGTTCGGGATGTTCGGCCTCCAGCGCCTTCAGCTCGTTGAACAGGCGGTCGTACTCCGCGTCCGGCACGCTCGGCTCGTCGAGTACGTAATAGCGGTAGTTGTGCTGGTCGATTTCGCTGCGCAGTTGCGCGATACGTTCGGCAGCCTGCTGTGCGGATAGAGCGGCGTCGGTCATGGTTCTGCTTCTCGAAAACGAAAAGAGCAGCCGCAGCTGCTCTTCCCTCCCTCACCCGGGCGGGTCGAGGGGTAAATGCCAGGGGAAACGCCTAGGCGTCACCCCACCTGGATCAGCGCTTGTTGGTCAGCTGCTTGCGCTCGTACTCGACGATGCGTTGACGGTAATGCTCGATGGTTTGCGCGGTCATCACGCTACGCTGGTCGTCCTTCAGCTCGCCGTTCAATTCATGGGCCAACTTGCGCGCCGCCGCCACCATCACATCGAACGCCTGCTTGGGATGACGCGGGCCGGGCAGACCAAGGAAGAAACTCACCGCGCGGGTGCTGAAGCCTTCGATATCGTCCAGATCGAAGGTGCCCGGCTTGAGCGCGTTGGCCATGGAGAACAACACTTCGCCATTGCCGGCCATGCTTTCGTGACGATGGAAAATATCCATTTCGCCGAAACGCAGGCCGCTTTCCAGAATATTCTGCAGCAGCGCCGGGCCCTTGAAGCCGGCGTCATCGCGAGCGATTACATTGATCACCAGCACTTCCTCCACTGGAGGGAGTTCCTTGCTCGGAGCCTGTGCCGCATTCGCAGGCTTTTCGCTGCCCTCGTCGACCGGGTTGAGCAAGGTCGGCACAGGCTCGTCCAACCCCAGGTTCAAATCGCCCTGCTGCGGCTCGCCCGAACGCCGGCGATTCAATTCGCGGGCGCTCATCGACGGCAAATCTTCCTCGTCGAACGAGGGTTCCTGATTGCGATTGACGACTCGTGGCGGGCTTAGCAGATCCGGGTCGCCATCATCGTCCGGGATATTGGCAAAACTGCGATCAAGTTTGAATTTGAGCTTGCCCTTGCCACCGCGCATACGCCGCCAGCCATCGAAAAGAATGCCAGCGATCACAATAATGCCGATAACGATCAGCCACTCGCGCAGACCGAATTCCATGAAATACCTGAACCCCTAATAATAATTGTATGAACTGAGGGCATCCTGCCCTTGCTTCACTAATGTTGTAGCCCGATGTCCGTTGTATGTTCGACAGGCATGGGGCGAAAAAATACTGGGCAATAAGCTAGCACGACGAAAGGCAACTTTACACCGGCGCTCGCATCAGGCCTCGACCATGGCCAGCGCTTCTTCCACATCCACCGCCACCAAGCGCGAACAACCCGGCTCGTGCATGGTCACCCCCATCAGTTGGTCGGCCATTTCCATGGCGATCTTGTTGTGGGTGATATAGATGAATTGCACTTTCTCCGACATTTCTTTTACCAAGCGTGCATAACGGCCGACGTTAGCGTCGTCCAAAGGTGCATCCACTTCATCGAGCATGCAGAACGGCGCCGGATTGAGCTGAAATATGGCGAATACCAGGGCCAGTGCGGTCAGCGCCTTTTCCCCGCCGGAGAGCAGATGAATGGTGCTGTTTTTCTTACCCGGCGGTCGCGCCATGATAGTTACACCGGTATCGAGTAGATCTTCGCCGGTGAGTTCCAAATAAGCGTTGCCGCCACCGAAAACTTTGGGGAACAGTGCCTGCAGTCCGCCATTGATCTGATCGAAGGTTTCCTTGAAACGGTTGCGGGTTTCCTTGTCGATCTTGCGGATGACGTTTTCCAGGGTTTCCAGCGCTTCCACCAGATCGGCGTTCTGCGCGTCCAGATAGCGCTTGCGCTCGGACTGCTGCTGGTACTCGTCGATGGCCGCAAGGTTGATCGGGCCGAGGCGTTGGATGCGCCCTGAAAGACGCTCCAGCTCTTCTTCCCAAGCACTTTCGCCGGCGTCCTCCGGCAGCGTGGCGAGCACGCCGTGGAGGTCGTAGTTGTCTTCCAGCAACTGATCCTGCAGGGCCTTGCGCCGCACCGTCAGCGACTGCCAGTCCATGCGCTGCTGTTCCAGTTGGCCACGTAGCAATTGCGCTTGTTGCTCGGCCTGGGTCCGGCGTTTTTCCGCATCGCGCAACTCGCGGTCGGCGTCTTCCAGGGCCAACCGCGCCAGCTTCAACTCTTCCTCGACGCCCATGCGTTTGTCGAGCAACTCTTCGAGTTTCAGGCGCAGCTCCTCCAGCGGCGCCTCGCCCTCCTCCAGATTCAAGTTGAGTTGTTCACGCTTCTCGTGCAGGCGTTCGGCTTGCAACTCCAGGCGTTCCAGGGCCTGGCGGGTGGAGTCGTGTTGCGCCTTCAACGAGCCCATGCGCACGGCGAGCTGATGAGCATGGTCCTTGTGCTGACGCGCCTCCTGGCGCACCCGGTCGAGCCGCTCGCGCAGGGCGTCGCGACTGGCCAGCAAGGTTTCGCGGCGCTCGTTGTCGACGGCCATGGCGTCCAGGGCGTCCTGCAATTGCAGACGCGCTTCGCCCAGCTGCTCGTGCTCGATTTCGCGCTGCTCGGTCAGTTCCGCCAGCTCGCTATCGAGTCGACGGCGGCGCAGGGTCAACTGTTCGACCTTGGCTTGCCCGGCGGACAGCTGCGCTTTCAACTCACCCAAGGTACGCCCACGATCCTGCAATTGACGGCGTTGCTGCTCGCGCAGTTCTTCCTGTTGACGCTGGTTCTCGCGCAGTGTCAACAAGCGCTCGTCGAGCAGTGCCAGCGCCGCTTCGCGCTCCTCGCATTCCAGACCCAGACGTTCGAGCTCCTGGCCGCGGGCGAGCACGCCGCTTTCCGCCTCGCTGGCACGACGCACGCGCAGGAAATGCCGACCGACCCAATAACCGTCGCGGCTGATCAGACTTTCGCCATCGGCCAACGCGGCGCGGCCGGCCAGGGCATCGTCCAGCGACTCCACCGGCTTGACCTTGGCCAGCCAGGGCGCCAGGTCGACGCTGGCGTCGACCTTGTCCAGCAGGCTGCCGGCGACCCGCACGCCACCCTTGCCCGGGCAGGCCAGGCGCAGATCGCCCTGGGTCAGACCGGAGAAATCCAGGCCGCCGAGATGTTGAAAAGCACTATCGTCGAGCAATACCGCTTGCAGGTCGGCGCCGAGCACGGTTTCCACCGCCAACTCCCAACCCGCTTCGACCCGCAGGCCTTCGGCCAGGCGCGGGCGTTCGTTGAGCCGCTGTTCGCGCAACCAATCGCCCGTGCCTTTACCGGGGTCCAGCGCCGCCTGCTGCAAGGCTTCCAGCGAGGCTAGCCGGCCGTTCAGGCGTTGCAGTTCGCCTTGCGCCTGTTGCTGAGCCTGTCCGGCTTGCTGCAGCTCGTCACGCAATTGCTGCAAACGTTCGGCCTGCTGCTCTTCGGCGAGCTGCAAGTCCTCGAGGCTCAGTTCGTTGGCGGCGATCTGCTCGCTCAGCTCGAGTATCGCGGCATCTTCGGGGTCGGCGGCCAGCTGCTGCGACTCATCGCTCAGACGCCGCTGCTTTTCGGCCAGGCGCTCCAGACTCTGCTCCAACTGTTGAATCCGCGATTGCTGCACTTCGGCCTGACGCCGCGGCTCGGCGCTGTGCTGATTGAAGCCGTCCCACTGCTCCTGCCAGCCGTGCATCGCGGTTTCGGATTCCTCCAGTGCGGCTGCGGCTTCTTCGGCTGCGGCGGCGGTCAGTTCCTGCTCGGGTTCGAGCATCGCCAGCTCTTCGCCTAGCGTGGCGAGCAGAGTGCGATCGTGGCCCAGGTGCGATTCGGTCTCCAGGCGCGCGCGCTCCGACTCGCGCAGATCATCCTGCAACTGACGTAAACGCTGCTGACCGTGCTGGATGCTCTGCTCGACCCGGGCGATATCGCCGCCG
>CBIHQF010000144.1:0-8036 GCA_966211665.1 uncultured Pseudomonas sp.
GAGCGATACGGTGTTACTGGTGATCGGGAACACCGCTCGCGAAATGGGGCTGCCCGATCTTGCGTCGTACCCGAACGGCCTTCGTGGGTGCCTGTCGGGTTACGCGGCGTTTATTTACGGTGTCGTTGACAATTATCGGGGCGCCGCTAACCCGACCTACGAGCCAGCGGTAATTCGGGAACTGGGCCAGCTCAAAGCAACCTCACACCTTATCGCATCAAACCTTCCATAAAGTCCGCCAAGCGGCTGGCCATGCCGCGGCGCCAGGGGGCGCTGCGCGGGTCGGCGAGTACCCGGTCCTCATGGGCGAAGCTGCGGACGATGGCGTTGTAGCCGAGCCAGCGGCAGGGTTCCGGTTCCCAGGCTTTGAGTGCCTTCAATGGCCGCTCGCGGAGTACCCAGGGTTGTTCGGTCAGCAGGCTGTCGCGGCCGAGCATCAGGTCCGCCAGGGTGCGCCCGGCCAGGTTGCTGGCGCCGATGCCTTCGCCGCCGTAGCCGCCGGCCAGGGCGATGCGGTTCCCGGTGTCGAGCAGCATATGTGGCTGGAAGCGCCGCGCCATGCCCAGATTGCCGCCCCAGCCATGGCTGATGGCGACGTTGCGCAACTGCGGGAACAGCTCGCCGAACAGATAACGGCGCAGCTCGACTTCCGCCGTGCTGAGGCTGAAGTCCTCGCGCAGGCGGCCGCCGAAGCGATAACCACCGCGCGCGCCGAACACCAGGCGGTCGTCGGCGCTGCGTTGGCCGTAGGTGACCTGGCGGCTGAACTCGCTGAAAGCCTGGCCGCGGTTCAGACCGATTTCGTCCCACTGGCTGGCGGACAACGGCTCGGTGGCGATCAGCAGGCTCTGCACCGGCAGTTGATAGCGGCCGAGCGGCGGCAGGCTGGCGGCGTAACCTTCCACCGCCGGCACCACCCAGTCGGCGTGCAGTTCACCCTGGCTGGTGCGCACCAGCCCCGGCTGCCAATGGTTGACCCGGCTCTGCTCGAACAACTGCACGCCCAGGCGCTGCACCGCCCGGGCCAAACCACGCACCAGCTTGGCCGGCTGGATGGTCGCGCAGTGCGGGCTGTGGATGGCGCCAAGCGGGCCCTTGATGCGTAACTGCTGGTTCAGCTCCTCGGGCGGCAGCCAACGGTAATCGGCTTCGCTCAGGCCCTCTTTATGCAACTGGGCGAGCCAAGCGCGCAGGCGCTGTTCCTGTTCCGGGTAGCGGGCCGCGCAATAGAGCACGCCTGCTTTGCGGTAATCGCAGTCGATACCCTCGCGCTGCAGCACGTCCGCCACTTCATCGGGGATGGCGTGCAACAAGTCGAACCCGGTGCGCCGGCGCTCCGCGGTCAAGCCGCCAAGAGCGCGATCCTCACCGAGCAGGTTGCCCATCAGCCAGCCGCCATTGCGCCCGCTGGCGCCGAAGCCGGCGTATTCGGCCTCGACGATGGCGATGCGCATTTGCGGCGCCTGGCGCTTCAGGTAATAGGCGGTCCACAGCCCGGTGTAGCCGGCGCCGATAATGGCCACATCGACCCGATGGCCGCCTTGCAGCAGCGGTCGCGGCTCGATGGGCTGGTCGAGGCTGTCCATCCACAGACTGATGGGCGGGTGGGGCGGCATGCGGTCGATCCTGAGGGTTGGTGGTGCCGACAAGCCTACCCGGCGGGCGGCGCCTTGTCGTGGGGGCGGGACGGCCGATAAGCGGTATTCACCGGCGCTATGGCGGTTCATCGAGACGACGCATAGGCCGGCGTTAAAGGCCCGCCCAGGAAGGCGATTCACTCTTTCGGGTGACGGACGAATACCTCTTTCGGGCGCTTATCCATGCAGGTGGCGCTGGTTAGCTTGGCACTTCAACACGAAACCATGCTTTCCAGGAGAGCCGCATGACAACAAAAACAAGGCATGCCGTCTTCCAGCCCTGCGCACTGGCTATTGCCGTCGCATTGGGCTGTGTCGCGCCCGTTCAGGCGATCACGTTCAATATCGGCGAGGTCGAAGGGCAGTTCGACTCAGCGCTGTCGGTGGGGGCCAGTTGGTCGGTGCGTGGGGCGGAGCCAGCCTTTGTCGGCACACGTAATGGCGGCGAGGCTTCCTCCCAGACCAACGACGATGGCCGGTTGAACTTCAAGAAGGGCGAAACCTTCTCGAAGATTTTCAAGGGTATCCATGACTTGGAATTGAGGTACGGCGACACCGGGGTATTTATTCGCGGCAAGTATTGGTACGACTTCGAGACCAAGGACGAACAGCGTTTGCTCTACGACATCGACGATCACAACCGTAAGGAAGCGGCGCAGGCCTCCGGCGCGCAAATTCTCGATGCCTTCGTCTACCACAACTACAGCATCGGCTCGCTGCCGGGCAGCGTGCGGGTTGGCAAGCAGGTGGTCAGCTGGGGCGAGAGCACCTTTATCCAGAACTCGATCAACTCGATCAACCCGGTCGACGCCGCCGCGTTCCGTCGCCCCGGCGCGGAAATCAAGGAAGGTCTGATTCCGGTCAATATGCTCTATGTTTCGCAGAGCCTGACCGACTCGTTGAGCATGGAAGCTTTCTACCAGTTGGAATGGGACCAGACCGTTATCGATAACTGCGGCACCTTCTTCTCAGGTGGCGATACCGCCGCGGATGGTTGTGATGATCGTTTGACGGTGTTCGGCGCGGATCTGCCGCCAGGCGAGTCGGCGAACGTGTTTCCAGGCAATACCTATGTTCCACGTGCTGGTGATCGTGACGCTCGCGATAGCGGTCAGTTCGGGGTAGCGCTGCGCTGGTTCGCCGAGTCGCTGAACGACACCGAGTTCGGCCTCTATGCGATGAACTACCACAGCCGTACCCCGAACGGCAGCTTTACGCGCACCACTACCCCTTCGGGGCTTCTCATTCCAGGGGCTCCGGGCGCTAATTATTTCCTCGAATATCCGGAAGATATCCGGCTCTACGGCTTGAGCTTCCAGACTAACGTCGGCGGCACTGCGCTGTCCGGCGAGCTCAGTTATCGGCCGAATATGCCGATCTCGATTAACTCCACCGATCTGACGTTCGCCGCCCTTGGCGTGCCGACCACACCGGTTTTTGTCAGTGGTCATGCACAAAACGTTGCTGGTGAGGAGATCCAGGGCTATGTGCGCAAGCACGTCACTCAGGCGCAGATCAGCGCCGTGCAGTTTTTCGACCGGGTGCTCGGTGCCAGCCGCCTGACTCTGGTCGGCGAGGTGGGTTACAACCACGTCAGTGGTATCGACAACGACCTCGGCGAGCTGCGCTTCGGCCGCGATCCGGTATACGGCATCGGGGACTTTGCTGCTCTAGGGCCACTCAGCTGTGCTGCCCTGAACAGTGCCAACCCCGACGAATGTAACGACGATGGCTTCTTCACCACCAACTCCTGGGGCTACCGCCTGCGCGCCAGCGCCGACTACAGCAACGTATTCGCCGGGGTCAACCTGTCGCCGAGCGTCGCCTGGTCCCATGACGTCGACGGTTACGGGCCGAACTTCAGCGAAGGCAGCAAAGCCATCAGCGTCGGTCTCAACGCCGACTACCAGAACACCTACAACGCCAGCCTCAGCTACACCGATTTCTTCGGTGGCGACTACAACACGACCACCGATCGTGATTTCGTCGCCCTGAGTTTCGGTGTGAACTTCTGATCAACGCAGCGTAAAGGATCCATACATGATGAAAACTACAAGAATCCTGCAAACCGGGGCGTTGGCGCTGAGCTTGTTGGCCAGCAGCGTAATGGCGGCGGTTTCCGCGGACGAAGCCGCGCAATTGGGCACCAGTCTGACGCCGCTCGGCGCGGAAATGGCCGGCAACGCCGAAGGCACCATTCCGGCCTGGACCGGCGGCCTTTCGACCACCGCCGCCGCGGTCGACGACAAGGGCTTCCTCGCCGATCCGTTCGCCAGCGAGCAACCGCTGTTCACCATCACCGCGAGCAATGCCGAGCAGTACCAGGACAAGCTGTCCGCCGGGCAGCTGGCCATGCTCAAACGCTATCCGGACACTTACAAGATCCCGGTCTATCCGACCCACCGCAGCGTTGCGGTGCCGGATGAAATCTACGCCGCGGCGAAGCAGAGCGCGCTCAACACCACCAGCATCGACGGCGGTAACGGCCTGCAGAATTTCAGCGACAGCCGTTACTACGCCTTCCCGATTCCCAAGAACGGTATCGAGGTGGTGTGGAACCATATCACCCGTTACCGCGGCGGCAACGTGCGGCGCTGGATCACCCAGGCCACGCCGCAGACCAATGGTTCCTACAGCCTGGTCAAGTTCGAGGACGAAGTAGCCTTCCCTTCGGACATGTCAGATGTGGACGCGGAAAAAGCCGCGAACGTGCTGCTCTACTTCAAGCAACGGGTCACCGCGCCGTCGCGCTTGGCCGGTAACGTGCTGCTGGTGCACGAGACCATCGACCAGGTCAAGGAGCCGCGCCTGGCGTGGATCTACAACGCCGGTCAGCGCCGCGTACGGCGTGCTCCGCAGGTCGCCTACGACGGTCCGGGCACCGCCGCCGACGGTATGCGCACCGCGGACAACTTCGACCTGTTCTCCGGCGCGCCGGATCGTTACGACTGGAAGCTGGTGGGCAAGAAGGAGATGTATATCCCCTACAACAGCTACAAGCTGGATTCGCCCGCGCTCAAGTACGACGACGTGATCAAGGCCGGTCATATCAACCAGGACCTGACCCGTTACGAATTGCACCGGGTCTGGGAAGTGGAAGCCACGCTGAAGTCCGGCGAGCGGCACATCTACGCCAAGCGCCATATGTACTTCGACGAAGACAGCTGGCAGTTGGCCCTGGTCGACCACTACGACGGTCGCGGCCAGCTCTGGCGCGTCGCCGAGGGGCATGCGCAGCAGTACTACAACCACAAGGTGCCGAGCTTCACCCTCGAAGCGCTCTACGACATAGTCGCCGGCCGCTACCTGGCCCTGGGGATGAAAAACGAAGAGAAGTCGGCTTACGCCTTCGGCTTCGAGGCCCGCGGCGCCGATTACACCCCGGCCGCACTGCGTAGCTCCGGGGTGCGTTAAGCATCGGAAGTAGCGTTGCTCCTGTACTAATTGGGCGGCCCTCGCGGGCCGCCTTTTTTTTATCGGTCACTATCAGAGGGGGTAATACAGCTGTCGGTCCGGCCGATTGAGGGCTAGCCTGATGGACTGATAATTCGAATAAAAGCAGTACGAAAAGTCATGAGCGTTTATTCCGTCTGCATGTCCGTAGCATCTTCGCCTTGCGCCAGAACCGTGTCGTTGCGCCCACCGCCCGGGCATATCCCGCGCGAACGGTTGCAGCACAGGCTGCTCGAAGCGGACTGTCGGTTGCGCCTGCTGGTCGCCCCGGCCGGGTTCGGCAAGTCGGTATTGCTCGCCGATTGCGCCCGCGAATGTCCTGCCGAATGCACGCCGTTATGGCTCAATTTCGGTGGGCGGACATGGTCCGCGGCGCAGCTTTGCCGGCAACTGGCCGAGCTGCTCGGTTACCCGCCGACGATGCTCGAAGCCGAGCTGATCGTTGCCCTGCAACGTGAAGAACGCGACCTGTGGATACTGCTCGACGACTATCCGCGCGAGCCGGATGCCGAACTCGATGCCTGCCTCGACCGTCTGCTCAGCGCCTCGGCGGACGGGCTGCGCTGGTGGCTCGGCAGCCGACGGCGGCCGGCGTGCAACTTGCCGCGTCTGCTGCTGGACGGCGAACTGCTGGAGTTGAACGGCAGCGATCTGACGTTCACCGCCGATGAAGTGGCGATCTGGTTGCAAAACGCGAACCAGGCGCAAAGCCCCCGCGCGGACAGCCTTCATGCGCTGACCCGGGGCTGGCCGGCGGCGTTGCGCCTGCTGACCATCCAAGGCGGGCGCGAGAGCGGCGGGGCGGCGCAGTGCGAGGAACACAGCCTGCTGCTGCGCGACTATATCGAGCATGAAGTGCTGCACGATTTACCCGCCGAACTGCGTGATGCCCTCTGCCAGTTGGCGCAGATCCCGCGTTTCAATGACGAACTCTGCGAGCACTTGCTGGGCGTGGGTGAAGGCGCCGCCTGGTTACAGGCGCTGCGCGCGCGCGGCCTGTTCATCGGCGAACTCGAAGACCAGGCGGATTGGTTCGAAGTGTTCCCGCCCTTGGCCACCTTGTTGCAGCAGCGCGCCAAGGCCGCGCCTTGCGCCAGCCTGCATCTGCACGCCAGTCAATGGTTCGCCGCCCATGGCGACGTGCTCACGGCCGTGGGACATGCGCTCAAGGGCGGCCAGCCCGAGGTGGCGGCGAGTTTTCTCGAGCGCTTCACCGAAGAACAACTGCTCCAGGGCCAGGATCTCGCCTTGATTCTGCGCTGGCGCACGGAATTGCCGGATAGCCTGCTGGTCAGCACGCCGCGGCTGATTCTGCTCAACGCCTGGGCGCTGTTGTTGAGCGGACGGCTCGAAGAGGCCGAGGAGTGCGTCGACGACCTGGTGCGTTTCCAGCCACGCGCGGACGGCTCGCGCACCCGCGAGCTGTTCGCCCAATGGCAGGCCATCAAGGGCATTGCCGCCTACGGCCGCGGTTGTGCGCAGGATGCGCGCGACAACCTGTTGGACGCCTTGCAGGGCTTGCCGGAAAGCGCCTGGGCGCAGTCCTTGTTGTGTCGTTCGGCGCTGACCCTGGTGGCCATCGGCGAGGGCCATCTGGAGCTCGCCCAGCAGCTCAGCTATCAGGCGCTGAAACAGGCGCGGCTATGCGGCAGCATGGTGTTCGAAGCGCTGTTGGAGCTGGACCATGGCTTGTTGCTGGAGGCCCGTGGCGAGTTCGTGCGGGCCGAGGCCCTGCTACAGCGGGTGCTCGAACAGATGGACGGGCCGCAGTTACGCCAGACCCCGGTGTTCGGGCGGATTCAATTGCGGCTCGGGCGTTTGGCCCTGCGCCAGGGGCAGCGCGATACGGCAGCCGGGTTACTGCACAGCGGCCTGGAACAGGCCTTGGCCTGTGGCGATCCGAGCGCGTTCCACGGTTATCTCGGCTTGGCCGAGTTGGCCGTATGCAGCGGCGATACGGCCGAGGCCTTCGCCCGCCTGGCGCAAGCCGAGCGCACGATGCAGCGCCAGCGGGTCAGCGAGCCGATTTATCGTGGTGTGCTGCTGCTGGCGAGCAGCCACCTGTGGATGTGGCAAGGCCATCTGGAGCGCGCGCGCGATGTGGCGACGCGGGTGCTCGACTACCGGTTGCGGGTCAAGGTGATGCTGCCGCCACCGAACTTTCCAGAGCTGATTGCGCGTTTTCAGCTGTTGTTGCTGCAACTCGATTTGCAGCAGGGCAAGGATGTCCGCGAGGCGCTGTACGGCCTGCTCGACCAGGCCCTGGAGCAGGGCCGGCAAGCGCTCGCCAGCGATCTCTGGCTGATTTACGCCGATGCTTGCGGGGCCGCCGGGGATAGCACGACGGCCGCCCGGGCGCGGCAAACCGGGCAGGCGTTGCGCAGCCGTCTGAATTACCACTCGCTGTGGTTCGGTCTGAGCGATGAGGGGAACGCGCCGGCCGGCCAACCTCTCGCCGGCAGTGCGGAAACCCAGCTGAGCAGTCGCGAAGTGGCGGTGCTGAGCCTGATCGCTCAGGGGCTGTCCAACCAGGAAGTGGCCGAGCGCTTGTTCATCTCCCTGCACACGGTGAAAACCCACGCCCGGCGCATCAACGGCAAACTCGGCGTGGCCCGGCGCACCCAGGCGGTGGCCAGGGCCAAGGCGTTGGGAGTGTTATAGATCGGTCAAAGGCCATTTTAAGGTTATGCCCCAATTACGTGTTGGATGCTGCGATGCCCTGTAGGAATCAGGGGGACGCCTAGTTTTTGCTGGCAATCCGGGCCAACAAGCAGCCCGTAGCCTGGATAAGCGCAGCGCAATCCGGGGATCGGTCTTATGGCCACCCAGCGATGCCCCGGATTGCAACGGGCTACGAAGTGCGCGTTGATAGGTAGGGCATGGCGCAGCCTTGTCCGTCACTGGCATGCGGATGGCGGACAAAGTCTTCGGCATGTCCTCCCTACG
>CBIHQF010000145.1:0-8020 GCA_966211665.1 uncultured Pseudomonas sp.
CAGGTCGGCGCGGAAACGGCCCTGATCGGCGGCCTGGCGGAGGTCTTCCTTGGTCGCGGCTATCACCCGGATATCCAGGGGGATCAACTGGTTGCCGCCGAGGCGCTCGACCACCCGCTCCTGCAGCATGCGCAGCAGTTTGACCTGCACCTCCAGGCTCATGCTCTCGATTTCGTCGAGAAACAGGGTGCCGCCATTGGCGAATTCGAACTTGCCGATACGCCGCTTCTGCGCACCGGTAAAGGCCCCGGGCTCGTGGCCGAACAGCTCGCTTTCCACCACCGACTCGGCCAGGGCGCCGGCGTTGATCGCGACGAAAGGCCCGTCGCGGCGGCCGGACAGGTCGTGCAGGGCGCGGGCGACCACTTCCTTGCCGGCCCCGGTTTCGCCGAGGATCAACACGTCGGCGCCGATACTGGCCAGGGCGCCGATCTGTTCGCGCAGGCGCAGCATGGCCGGCGATTGGCCGACCAGGCGCGCGCTCAGTTGCTGGCGGTCGGCCAGGGCCAGGCGCAGGTTGCGGTTTTCCAGCACCAGGCGGCGTACGGTCAGGGCGCGGCGCACGCTGTCGAGCAGGTCTTCGCTGGCGAAGGGTTTTTCCAGGAAGTCATAGGCGCCGGCACGCATCGCTTGCACGGCCAGAGGCACGTCGCCGTGGCCGGTGATCAGCAGCACCGGCAGTTCCGGGTCTTGCTCGTGCAACTGCTCGAGCAATTGCAAGCCGTCGATGCCGGGCATGCGAATATCGCTGACCACCACGCCGGGCCAGTCGTGGCCGATGCGCGCGGCCAGACCGCGGGCGTCGGCCAGGCTGGCGACTTTCAAGCCGGCCAGATCGAGGGTCTGGCTCAGGGCTTGGCGCAGGTGGGGATCGTCATCGATCAGCAGAACCTGGGTACGGGTGTCGAGGCTGGTCATATCGGGTAATCCTCAGTCGTCCGGGCGCTCACGCCATGTTCGGCGGCACGCAGACGGACGATCAACAGGGCGCCGCCCTCGGCATGGTTGGCGAACAGCAATTCACCGCCCAGGGCCCGCATCAGGGTATCGCAGATCGCCAGGCCCAGACCCAGTCCTTGGGCGCTGGTCTTGGTGGTGAAGAAGGGTTCGCGAGCGCGTTGCAGCGCATCGGCGGAAAAGCCCGGGCCGTTGTCGCGCAGATGCAGCTCGATGCCTTCGGCGTGGCGTTCGGCGCTGAGCCAGATGCGCCGCGGTTGGGGCACTTCGGCGAGAGCGTCGAGGGCATTGGCCAAGAGATTGCCGAGTACCTGGCGCAGGCGGGTTTCGCCTGCCTGTACCCACAGGGTCGCCTCCGGCAGGTCGCGGATCAGCTCCACCTCCATGCCGCGGCGGCGCTTGGCCAGCAGCGCCAGGGCATCGTCGATGGCCGGCTGCAGGGCCACGGTTTCCGGTGCATGCCTGTCGCGCCGGGCGAAGGCGCGCAAATGGGCGATGATCGAGGCCATGCGCTCGGTCAGTTCGCTGATCGATTTGAGGTTGGCGCGGGCGTCCTCGTTGCGTTGATGGTCGAGCAATACTCCGGCGTTGTCGGCATAGCTGCGGATCGCCGCCAGCGGTTGGTTGAGCTCGTGGCTGATGCTTGCGCTCATGGTGCCCAGGGCCGACAGCTTGCTGGCCTGAACCAGTTCGTCCTGGGCCTGTACCAGTTCCTGCTGGGCCTGTTCGCGTTCCAGCACTTCCTGCTTCAGCCGGCTGTTGAGCAGCTCCAGATCCTGGGTGCGTTCCTGGACCCGCCGTTCCAGGTGCTGTCGCGCGCGAGCATCCAGAGCGATGCGTTCGAGATAGTGGCGGCGCCGTTGCATCAGCAGGCCGAGCAGCAGCATCAGCAGCGACAGCACGCCGGCTCCAGCGGCCACGGCGGTGCGCACCGGGCGGTCGATCAGGCTGCGCGGGGCGAGAATGCTCACCGACCAGCCGATCTCGGTAAGTTCGCGCTGCTGCCTGATCCAATTTTCCTCGTCGAGCTGCAACGGTGGCGGCGACAGGGTTTGGTAGGGCCGGTTGGCGGCGATCGCGGCACGCTCGGCGGCGTCCAGCGGGCGGCTGGCGGTAAAGCGCCAGGCGCTATTGGAGGTGAGTATCACCACGCCGTTGGCGTCGGTGACCAGCAGTTGTTCCGGTGTGTTGCCCCAGAGCGTTTCGGTGTGATCCAGATCGACTTTGACCACCAGCGCGCCAAGGTTGTGATCGCCGTTGCGCACCGCCGCGGCGAAGTAATAGCCGCGTTTGCCCGAGGTGGTGCCCAGGCCGAAGAAGCGTCCGGGTCGCCCGGCGATGGCCTCGCGAAAGTAGGGGCGGAAAGCGAAGTTGCGGCCGACGAAGGAGTCCTCCTGATCCCAGTTGGAGGCTGCTAGCGTGTTGCCTTCGGGGTTCATCAGGTAGATCACATCGGCGCCGGTCTGCGCACGCACCTGGTCGAGCAGGCGGTTGGCGTTATCCACCACACGGCTGTTGTCCGGCTTGGCCAGCGCGCTGCGCAGGGCCGGCAAGTCGCCGAGGATCTGCGGCAATACCTCGTAGCGGCCGAGGGTGCCGATCAGGTTGGCGACATAAAGGTCGAGGGTCTGGCGGTTCTGCTCGACCAGTACGCCACTGTAATAGCGCTCGGCGAGCTGTTGCAGCGGCCATAGCAGCGGCGCCAGTAGCAGCGTCAGTAGAATCAGGTTGCGCCAACGTGGACGGCGTGGGTGGGGCAGTGACATGGGCATGCGGGAGCTCGTGATTTGGAACGTCTTCGATCGCGACGATGCAAGGGCCATGCAATAAACGGGCAAACCCGGAAGTCAGGTCTGCTTGGCCATGATTCGTGTCGTTCAAGTCTAGGGTCTGTTGCCGCGGCTTGCGCTGAAACGGCAACAGCCCCTAGGGGAGGCCCCGGCTCTTGCCGACGATCAATGTTCCCCGGTCATCGGGTGAGGATGCGCCTATAGCTTCAGCAGGATTGAGGTCCGTTTTCGCTTAGGCATTGCGCCAGGGCCGCTCGCCAGTCCGGCAACTGGATCGTCCAGTCGTGTTGCAGACGCGAACAGTCCAGGCGCGAGTTGAGCGGGCGGCGGGCCGGCGTCGGGTAGGCGCTGCTGGGAATCGGCGTCGGCTCGCAAGCCTGCTTACCTTGGGCGCGCAGGTGTTCGGCGATGGCGCCGGCAAAGCCGTGCCAGCTGGTTTCGCCCAGGCTCGTCAGGTGATAGACGCCCCAGGGGCCGGGTCGGCCCGCGCGCCAATGTTCGATCAATTGCCCGGTGGTCCGGGCGATGCTACCGGCCCAGGTCGGCGCGCCGATCTGATCGGCCACCACATTGAGGCTGTCGCGCTCCTGCAACAGGCGCTGCATGCTCAACAGGAAGTTGCTGCCGTGCAACGAGTAGACCCAGCTGGTACGCAGAATCAGGTATGCGCCTCCGGCCGTCTGAATCGCCTGCTCGCCCGCCAGTTTGCTGCGTCCGTAGACGTTCAACGGATTGGGCGCATCCTGCTCGGTATAGGGTGTGGGCTTACCGCCGTCGAACACGTAATCGCTGGAGTAGTGGATCAGCGGCACGCCCAGCTCGGCGGCGCGCTCGGCGAGAATGCCGGGCGCCACGGCGTTGATCGCGAAAGCCGGTTCCGCCTCGCTCTCGGCTCGGTCGACGGCGGTATGGGCGGCGGCATTGACGATCAAATCCGGGTGCAGCTTTTGCAGCTTTCGGCGCAACTGTTCGGGCTGGCTCAGGTCCAGTTGCGCCCGGCCGAGCACGTTCAGCTCGGCCTGTTGCCCGAGGCTCAGTTGCAATTCGCGGCTGAGCTGGCCGTGCTGGCCGAGCAAAAGGATTTTCATGGAAATACGTCGGCGCCGATGAAGGCAAGGCCGGCCTGATCCTTGGTCGAGAGTTGCGGCGGCGCATCCAACGGCCAGTCGATGGCCAGCGTCGGGTCGTCCCAGCGGATACAGCGCTCATGCTCGGGGGCGTAATAGTCGGTGGTTTTGTAGAGGAATTCGGCGCTTTCGCTGAGCACCAGAAAGCCATGGGCGAAGCCTTCGGGTATCCATAACTGCCGCCTGTTCTCGGCGGAGAGGTGGATGCCGAGCCATTGGCCGAAGCTCGGCGAGCTGCGTCGCAGATCCACCGCCACGTCATACACCTCTCCGGCTGTAACCCGTACCAGCTTGCCCTGAGCCTGCTGCACTTGGTAATGCAGGCCACGCAATACGCCGCGTTGCGAGCGGGAGTGATTATCCTGGACGAATTCGCGCTCGAGGCCGGTGGCCTGCTCGAAGGCGCGGGCGTTGAAGCTCTCGTAGAAAAAGCCGCGGCTATCGCCGAACACCTTGGGTTCGAGAATCAGCACGCCCGGCAGTTCGCTATGGATCACTTGCATATTCATTCCTCGGCCAGGCCGAACAGGTAGCGGCCATAGCCGGTCTTGCTAAACAGCTGGGCTTGTTCGAGCAACTGGCGCTTGTCGATCCAGTCTTGCTGGTAGGCGATCTCCTCCAGGCAGGCCACCTTCAGACCCTGGCGGTGCTCGATGGTTTGCACGTATTGCGAGGCGTCGAGCAGGCTGTCGTGGGTGCCGGTATCGAGCCAGGCGAAGCCGCGGCCGAAGCGCTCGACGCGCAAGTCGCCACGCTGCAGGTAGGCGTTGTTGACGTCGGTGATTTCCAGCTCGCCGCGCGCCGAGGGTTTCACCGCCTTGGCGATCTCGACCACATCGTTATCGTAGAAATACAGGCCGGTCACCGCATAGCTGGATTTGGGGATGGCCGGTTTTTCCTCGATGGACACCGCGTGGCCATTGTCATCGAATTCGACCACGCCGAAGCGTTGCGGGTCTTTGACCCAATAGCCGAACACGGTGGCGCCGCTGGGCTGGGCGGCGGCGCGCAACAGCTTTTCGGTGAAATGCTGGCCGTGGAAGATATTGTCGCCAAGGATCAGACACACCGAATCGGTACCGATAAACGATTCGCCGATCAGGAACGCCTGGGCCAGACCATCGGGTGAGGGTTGTTCGGCATAGCTCAGGCGCAGGCCGAATTGGCTGCCGTCGCCGAGCATCTTCTGAAAGTGCGGCAGATCCACGGGCGTCGAAATGATCAGGATTTCGCGGATGCCGGCGAGCATCAGCACCGAAATCGGGTAATAGATCATCGGCTTGTCGTAGATCGGCAGCAACTGCTTGGAAACACCCAGGGTGATCGGATGCAGGCGCGAGCCAGAGCCGCCCGCCAGAACAATTCCTTTCATCTACTGCATTCCTTGTTCGAGGGCGCCGAGGCGTTCGCGCCTGTAACTGCCGTCCTGCACGTGGCGGCACCAGTCGAGGTTATCCAGGTACCAGCGCACGGTCTTGCGCAGACCGCTGGCAAAGGTTTCTTCGGGCGCCCAGCCCAGTTCGCGTTGGATCTTGCCGGCATCGATGGCGTAACGCAGGTCATGGCCGGGGCGGTCCGGCACGAAGGCGATCAACTCTTTATAGGAGCCGGTTTGCCGGGGTGCCAGTTCGTCGAGCAATGCGCAGATGCTCTGCACGACGTCGAGATTCTTCTGCTCGTTATGGCCGCCGATATTATAGGTTTCGCCGACGCGGCCCTCGCTCACCACTTTCAGCAGCGCGCGGGCGTGATCCTCGACATACAGCCAGTCGCGCACCTGCTGGCCGTTGCCATACACCGGCAGCGGTTTGCCCTCGAGCGCGTTGAGGATCACCAGAGGAATCAATTTTTCCGGGAAGTGGTAGGGACCATAGTTGTTCGAGCAATTGGTCAGCAGCACCGGCAAGCCGTAGGTGCGATGCCAGGCGCGCACCAAATGATCGGAAGCCGCCTTGCTCGCCGAATAGGGCGACCTGGGCGCATAAGGTGTGGTTTCCGTAAACAGATCGTCGGCGCCGTGCAGGTCGCCATACACCTCGTCGGTGGATATATGGTGAAAGCGAAACGCCTGCTTGCGCATCTCGTCCAATTGCAACCAATAGGCGCGGGTGGCCTCGAGCAACGCGTAGGTGCCGACGATATTGGTCTGGATAAAAGCCGCCGGGCCGTCGATGGAACGATCGACATGGGACTCGGCCGCCAGATGCATGATGGCCTCCGGCTGGAATTCGGCCAGAGCCCGGCTCACGCGTTCGCTGTCGGCGATATCGGCCTGGACGAACCGGTAGCGGGGGTTGCTTTCTAGGCCAGCCAGCGACTCGAGGTTGCCGGCATAGGTGAGTTTGTCGAGGTTGAGTACCTGATGCTGGGTATGCTCGAGCAGGTGACGGACCAGCGCCGAGCCGATAAAGCCGGCGCCGCCAGTGATAAGGATACGCATTGGCTGATGCTCGTTTAAATATTGGATCTTCAATCCATCAGCCTAACAGCAGTTACTGTGGCCGCAGGTCGCTGTCGGTGATGATAGTTGTTTCGCGCAGATTGCCAACGGTTTGCTCATGGCCTCGTTTCGCCGTTGGTTGAACAAAATATTGGCGATGATGGACTTGGAGTTTTCCAAGTCGGTAGATATTTTTTGGATTTGGCTCCACGAAAGATAGCCTGGGGCACTTTCCCCGCCATTGTTCCGCCGGATTTCGCGTACGACAACTTTGCTAGCAGGTCGGGCGGTGTTTATTCAACTGCTCGTACTTAGCTCCCATGGCTATAAGCTGGCTGGCGGCCTCGTTGACCGACTCGCTTGCCTTCACCTTATCGGCAGTAGCTGCGCAGCCCTGCGCTTCCACTGGGGAGTACGATTATTCCTTTAAGTGATTGCCGTTTTTTGTGGTCGTTCGTTGTGACCTGCCATGCACCACATTACCGCTATGAGGGGCGGGAAAAGCACGACGATCCATCGACAGTTTTTGCAAGTTAAACGCGCTGAAATCTATCCATCGCGAGATTGCTGATCAAGCGCAGCATGTCTCCATGCTTGCGCCAGTTCTTACCGATTAAAGCTTAAACGTGCGCTGACGGCGGCGCAGTAATGCGCCAAATCCGAGAGCGGATAACATCAGCAGGGCTGCGCCGGGTAGCGGCACGGACGAGACCGTGATCAGGTTCTGGCTGGTGTTCTTATCCTGCAGAATGCCATCGTAGAAGTAGCTGATTTGGTAGTTGCCGGTGTTCTGTCCGTCGAGTTTCAACCATTCACCAGCCAGGGCTTGGGCGTTGCCGAAACCAGTGGCCTTGAATGCGCCATTGGCCAGGCTATAGCCGCCCCCGGTGTCGGTGACGATTTCCCATATGGCAAGTTGGAAGGCGGCCGAGGTCGTCTTGTCGGTAACCTCGGCGTAACGCTGATTGGCCAGCTTCTGCAGGTCGTCAAAGCGGTTGAGCGAGCCGGGGTTGCCGATGCTGTATTCGAACTGGTCGTTGAGTGCATGGAATACATCCACGCACCAGGCGATCAGTGACTGGCCGGTGCTTGTTTCAAGCATGTCGAAGCCGCCTGCAGCTACCGCCTTGGATTCGAGACCGTTCTTCAGTGGCTTGAAGTCGGCTCGGATCGTGCCGTTGGCGAAGCCATAGGCGGCGCCTTGGTAGTGCAAAGTGGTGCTGGCGGCGATGACTTGATGGCTGGCAGAAATTAGTCCGCAAAGCAGGAGAGTTTTAAACGCCTTGGAAACCCGTGATCCCATGTCGGCCACCGAAGTTAGAGATATAAAGCGAATGATATTATAGTGATACTATGCATGGCTAGCAGATTGAATAGATACAGCGGAAAATTGACGCTGGCTCGGGATACGCTTCATATGGGTGTGGTGCACGGTTGAAGTCAGTTAATCAGGGAGGATCTCCTATGGGCGAGCCAGTGGTCGGCAAGGGCGGCAGTACGGCTGTTTTGTTCGTCGTCGCCATTTTGCTGGCGCTTTCCGCCTATTTCGGCGGCTTGCTCGAGTTGACCAGTCGCTGGAGCAAGCAGGAGGAATATAGCCACGGTTTTTTTATTCCGCTGATAAGCCTGTGGCTGCTCTGGCAGCGCCGCGATGCTTTGCGCGAAAGTATCGGTAAACCGTCCTGGTCTGGCCTCTTGCTGCTGTT
>CBIHQF010000146.1:0-8006 GCA_966211665.1 uncultured Pseudomonas sp.
CCATCCCTGGCCCATCGTTCCTCGTTTGGCATCCATGCCAAACGCCCCTCTCCACAGCACCTACGCTCGGCCTCCTGACGGGATTCCGGGACCGCGTCGCCTGTACGATCTATTCAGAAAACCGTGACGCGGAGCGTCACTGGATGAGTTCCCACGCTGGAGCGTGGGAGCTAGCGAGAGCCATCGCGGCGGCGTGTTTGCTTTTTGTCACTCGTCAGCAATCTCACAGGCGACGCGAAACGCCCCATCAGGAGGCCGAGTGGAATCGTTGCGGAAGGGGTTGAGCGGCATGGATGCCGCGAGAGCCGCGATGGGCCAGGGATGGCCCTTCGCGGCGTGCCCCTGGAGCAATGATGGAACGAGGGAAGTCGAGCGCAGCGAGACCCGGATGCAAGGGGCAAGACCTCTTGGTTACTTCTGGGGCGTCTGCCAGAAGTGACCCGCCGTAAGGGCGGAACCGTTAGACCAGGCAATACAAAAGCGGCGTATGTATGCCACTCGCAAGCGTTACCGGGTGCTAGCCGGTATGACGTCAGCCCCTCACCCTAGCCCTCTCCCCGGAGGGTAGAGGGGACTGATCGGTGGATAGTCTCGAACTATGTAACATCACCAACGATTGCGTAGTTGGGACGTCCCCAACGAAAAAGCCCGGATAATTTGACCCGGGCTTTTTCAGTTTCATAGACCACCGCCTTACACGGCTTCGCGCGGTTCCTTGATTCTGAACCAGGCGGAATACAGCGCCGGCAGGAACAGCAGGGTCAGCACGGTGGCGACTATCAGGCCACCCATGATGGCCACGGCCATCGGGCCGAAGAATACGCTGCGCGACAGCGGGATCATCGCCAGTACCGCGGCCAGGGCGGTCAGGACGATGGGGCGGAAGCGCCGTACCGTGGCTTCGATGGTGGCGTGCCAGCTATCCAGCCCGGCGGCGATGTCCTGCTCGATCTGGTCGATGAGGATCACCGAATTGCGCATGATCATCCCGGACAGTGCGATGGTGCCGAGCATGGCGACGAAACCAAAGGGCTGACGGAACACCAGCAGGAACAGGGTCACGCCGATCAGCCCCAGGGGCGCGGTGAGGAACACCATGATCGAGCGCGAAAAGCTCTTGAGCTGCAACATCAGCAGGCTCATCACCACCACGATAAACAGCGGAACACCGGCGTTGACCGACTTCTGCCCGCGGCTGGAATCCTCGACCGTGCCGCCCACTTCGAGCAGGTAGCCATCGGGCATGGAGGCGCGGATCGATTCCAGGGTCGGCAGTATCTGTTGGGTCAGGCTGACCGGCTGCGCGCCGCCGTAGATATCGGCGCGCACGGTGACGGTCGGCAAGCGGTTGCGGTGCCAGATCACGCCTTCTTCGAAGCCGTATTCGAGGGTGGCGATCTGCGACAAAGGCACGCTGCGACCATTGTCGGTCGGCACCGCCAGGCTCGGCAGCAGGCCGAGTTCCTGGCGTTCGCCGATGCCGCCGCGCAGGAGGATTTCGATCAGCTCGTTACCCTCGCGGTACTGGCTGACCGGCGAACCGGTCAGGGAGCTTTGCAGAAAGCGCGACAGGTCGGCGGTGCTCACGCCCAGGGCGCGGGCGCGCTCCTGGTCGATATTCAGGCGCACCACTTTGCTCGGCTCCTGCCAGTCCAGGTGCACGTTCACCACATCGGGGTTTTCCCGCACCTTGTCCGCCACTTGGCGGGCCAGGGCGCGCACTTCGTCGATGTGTTCGCCGGCAACCCGGAACTGCACCGGGTAACCCACCGGCGGGCCGTTTTCCAGGCGCGACACGCGGGTGCGCAGGGCCGGGAATTCCTCGTTGACCGTCTCGATCAGCCAGCTGCGGATCGCTTCGCGGTCTTCGATGGTTTTCGCCAATACCACGAACTGAGCGAAGCTGGCCGCCGGCAGTTGCTGATCCAGCGGCAGGTAGAAACGCGGTGAGCCGGTGCCGACATAGGCCACATAGTTATCGATGCCTTCGCGCTCGCTGAGCAGTTGCTCCATGCGCTTGACCTGCTCTTCGGTGGCGACCAGCGACGCGCCTTCGGCGAGCTTCATATCGACCATCAGCTCCAGTCGCCCGGATGCCGGGAAGAATTGCTGCGGGACGAAGCGGAACAGCGCGATGGCGCCGGCGAATGCGACCAGGGTCAACACGATCACGGTTTTGCGCCGTCGCACGCACCACGCCACCATACCGCGCACGCGCTGGTAGAACGGTGTCGCGTAAGGGTCGTGGCCAGCCGCGCTGCCGCCGTGTTTGGCGGCGTGCAACTTGGCCAGATCCGGTAACAGTTTGGCGCCCAGGTAAGGCACGAAGACCACGGCGGCGATCCAGGACACCAGCAGGGCAATGGTCACCACCTGGAAGATCGAGCGGGTGTACTCGCCGGTGCTGGAGTTGGCGGTGGCGATCGGTAGAAAGCCCGCCGCGGTGATCAGGGTGCCGGTGAGCATGGGGAAGGCGGTGCTGGTCCAGGCGTAGCTGGCCGCCTTGAGGCGATCGAAGCCCTGCTCCATTTTGATCGCCATCATCTCCACGGCGATGATCGCGTCGTCGACCAACAAACCCAGGGCCAGCACCAACGCGCCCAGGGAAATCTTGTGCAAGCCGATGCCGAAGTAATACATGGCGGCGAAGGTCATCGCCAATACCAAGGGGATCGACAGCGCCACCACCAGACCGGTGCGCAGGCCGAGGGAGAAGAAGCTCACCAACAGTACGATGATCACCGCCTCGGTGAGCACGCGGACGAATTCGCCCACGCCGGTTTTCACCGCCGCCGGTTGATCCGAAACCTTGCGCAGCTGCATGCCGGCCGGCAGGGTTTCCTGCAAACGGGCGAAATCGAGTTCCAGGGCCTTGCCCAGCACCAGGATATCGCCGCCGGCTTTCATCGACACCGCCAGGCCAATGGCGTCCTCGCCCATAAAGCGCATACGCGGTGCGGGTGGGTCGTTGAAGCCGCGCTTGACCTCGGCCACATCGCCGATGCGGAAGGTTCTGTCGGCCACGCGGATCGGGAAATCGCGGATTTCCTCGACCGTCTGGAAACGCCCGGTCACGCGCAATTGCACGCGATCGGTGGCGGTTTCGAAGTAGCCGGCGGCGGCGACGGCGTTCTGCTCTTCGAGCGCCTGCTGCACCGCCGCCAGCGGCAAGCCTAAGGTGGCCAGTTTGGTGTTGGACAGCTCGATCCAGATTTTCTCGTCTTGCAGGCCGATCAGGTCGACCTTGCCGACATCCTTGACCCGTTGCAGCTGCAGTTGGATGCGGTCGGCATAATCCTTGAGTACGGCATAGTCGAAACCCTGGCCGGTCAGCGCATAGATGTTGCCGAAGGTGGTGCCGAATTCGTCGTTAAAGAATGGCCCCTGAATGCCCTGAGGGAAGGTGTGGCGGATATCGCCGACCTTCTTGCGCACCTGGTACCAGAGGTCGGGAATATCCGCCGAATTCATGGAGTCGCGGGCGAGGAAGGTCACCATGGATTCGCCCGGACGGGAGAAGGAGATGATCTTGTCGTACTCGCCGGTCTCCATCAGCTTCTTTTCGATGCGCTCGGTGACTTGACGGGAAACCTCTTCGGCGCTCGCCCCTGGCCAGTTGGTGCGGATCACCATGGCCTTGAAGGTGAACGGTGGGTCTTCGCTCTGGCCCAGCTTGGTGTAGGACAGCGCCCCGACCACGGCCAGCAACAGCATGAGGTACAGCACGATCTGGCGATTGCGCAACGCCCAGGCGGACAAATTGAAGTCCATCGGGTTACTCCTTGCTCGCCAATTCGACCATGCGGTTGTCGCGGTCCACCGGGCGTACCTTCTGCCCTTCGCGTAGCACCTGCACCCCGGCGGCGACCACCCAATCGCTGGCCTTCAAGCCTTCCAGCACCGGCACCAGCTTCTCGCCATAGGCGCCGACCTTCACCTGGGTACGCTTGAGGGTGGAATCTTTCGGGTCGACCACCCAGACGAAGGGCTCGCCCTTCTCGGCGGTCAGCGCCGACAGCGGAATCGCCAAGGGCACCGGGCCGTTATGGGCGATATACACCCGCGCGCTCTGTCCCAGTTCGGCGGGCACCTTGCCTTCGGTGAAGGCCACGCGGGTGGCGAAGGTGCGCGATTGCGGATCGGCCGACGGCGATATTTCGCGGATGCGCCCGGGGAAACGTTGATCCGGCTGCGACCACAACTCGACCGCCACTTCCTGGCCGACACTGAAGCGCTCGAAAGCTTGCTCCGGCAAGTTGATCAACACCTCGCGTTCGCCATCGGCGGCCAGCACGAACACGCTTTGCCCGGCGGCGACCACCTGCCCGACTTCGACCATGCGCCGCGCGATCACCCCGTCCTGGGAGGCGCGCAGCACGGCATAGCCGGCCTGGTTATCGGCTACGTTGAATTCGGCTTTGATCTGCTTGAGCCGCGCCTCGCCCGCGCGGAAGGTGTTTTCGGCATTGTCGTATTGCGAGCGGCTGACCAGATTGCGCGCCAGCAGCGCTTTGTAGCGGTCACGCTCGGCGCGCACCAGCTGCAGGTTGGCTTCGGCGGCGGCGACCTGGGCGCGGGTCGCTTCGAGTTGCAGGCGAACGTCTTGCGGGTCCAGCTCGGCCAACGGCTGATCCTTCTTCACCCGCTGCCCCACCTCGACCAGGCGCTTGCTGACCTTGCCCGCGATGCGAAAAGCCAGCTCGGGCTCCAGGTGCGCGCGCACTTCGCCCGGGTAGGTATCCATCGTGGCGCCGGCCAATTGGGGCTGCACCACCATGGCGGGACGTACCGGGGTCTCGATGTGCTCGCCGTTGCCGCAAGCGGCGAGCACGGCGATAAGGCTGACTGGCAAAGCGACAGATAGGACTCGACGCAACATAATGGAAGACCTTCGCGAAGGTTTGGAATATTTGAACCGCGGAGTATAGTAAAAATAGCAAACCCATCAGTCCAGTATTTAAAGCAACCGATGACTAACAAAATGTTGCCACCCAGCGGCCCGGGCCGTCCTAAAGACCCGACCAAACGCCAAGCGATTCTCGAAGCGGCGAAAACCCTGTTTCTGCGCCATGGTTACGACGGCAGCAGCATGGACGCCATCGCGGCTGAAGCGGGGGTTTCCAAGCTCACGGTGTACAGTCACTTCACCGATAAGGAAACGTTGTTTTCCGAGGCGGTAAAGGCCAAATGCGAAGGCCAGTTGCCCGAACTGTTGTTCGAATTGGTCGAAGGCGCGCCGATCGAAAGCCAGTTGCTGAATATCGGCCGTGGCTTCCATGCGCTGGTCAATAGCCGCGAATCGGTCGAGCTGCATCGGATCATGATCAGCCTGGCCGCACAGGATTCGAAGCTCTCGAAGATGTTCTACGAAGCCGGGCCGCAACGGGTGCTCAGCGAAATGGCGCACCTGCTCGAGCAAGCCGACCGCGCGGGCAAACTGCGCATCGCCAGCCCGCTCGATGCCGCCGACCAGTTTCTTTGCCTGATCAAGGGCATCGCCAATTTCCGCCTGCTGATCGGCTGCGCCGACGCCCTGGAAGGCGAAGCCGCCGAACGCCATGTGCGCGATGTGGTGGGAATGTTCGTGCGGGCTTATAGGCCTGAAGAGCAGCGCAAGCTATAAGCGGATCGCAGCGATCCACCGATCAGCTTGTAGCTTGCGGCTTATAGCTTCTTCTTAGGATAAATATCGTAACGGCTGGATTTGCCTTCCAACGCATAGCCCGGCTTGGCGCCTTCGATGCATGGCGCCTTGCGCGGGCGCTTGACCACCACCCGGTGGCTGGCCAATGCCAGGGCCGCGGCGAGTAGCGCCGGGGCGTCCTGATCGTCGCCGACGAAGGGGCGGAACAGGCGCATTTCCTTTTTCACCAATGCGCTTTTATCGCGGTGGGGAAACATCGGGTCGAGGTAGATCACCTGCGGCGGCTCGCCCTGCCAATCGCGCATCAGTTCGATGGCGTTGCCGGTCAACAAATGCATTTGCGCGACTATATGCCCAACCTGGGCATCGCCCCGGGCGCGTGCCAAACCGTCTTCGAGCAGGGCCGCCACCAGCGGCTGGCGTTCGATCAGGGTCATCGCGCAGCCCAGGCTGGCGAGGACGAAAGCATCGCGCCCCAGCCCCGCAGTGGCATCCAGCACCCGAGGACGGATGCCCGTCTGCACGCCGACCGCCTTGGCGATCATTTGCCCGGCGCCGCCGCCGAACAAGCGCCGGTGCGCCGCCGCCCCTTCGACGAAATCCACCCGCACCGGTCCCGGTGCCTGGGGGCCGAGTTCGACCAACTGCAAGCCGCCCTCACCCAACTGCAGGGCGAACTCGCTGTCGCCCTCCAACGGCAGACTCAACCGCGCCGCCCAACCCGCCGCCGCCTCGACCAGATGGGGCTGCAAGGCTTGCATACGAATTTTCGCGATAGTGCGCTCATCGTTCATTAGCAAAAGTGCTCAAAAAATATTCAATTCGGCCGGAAATGAGCCGACAACTCAAGTAGGCGGCATTTTGCCAGACCCGGCACCGTTAGGCCGCATCGAGTTCGCCATGTTCGATGTCACAAGCGCACCCCATCCCCATTCGTCTCAGCCCGCTAAGGGGCTGAAGGAGCAGTTGGACGCCGGCATTCAGGCCTCGCTGGATTACCAGATATTGCGCCGTACCCTGACGCCCGACGAGCCCCAAGCGGATGGCCCACCCGCCGCAAGCGAAGCGGCTGAAGTCAGCAGCGAGCAACCCGCCGTCGCCGTTCAGGCCAGCGACTTCGAGCAGATAGTCGAGCAACGCCAGCTCGAGCTGAACGTCAGCGTCAACGCCGAGCCGCAGAAAACCGACCCCTTGGTGCTCGATCTCGCCAGTAACGGCTTTCGCACCAGCGGCCTCGACCGCAGCGTGCGCTTCGACCTGGATGCCGACGGCAGGCTCGACCAGATCAGCGTGCCCACCGGCGACGACGCCCTGCTGGCGTTGGATCGCAACGGCAACGGGCGGATCGACGATGGCCGCGAATTATTCGGCGATCAGCACGGCGCCGCCAATGGCTTCGCCGAATTGGCCAAGCACGACGACAACGGCGATGGCCGTATCGACATGCAGGATGCGATTTTCCAGCGTTTGAGCCTGCTGCGCTTCGATGCCCAAGGCCGGCAATCGAGCCAGTCGTTGAGCCAGGCCGGGGTCGCCGCCATCGAGTTGCAGGCCCAGGATGTGAAGCTCGCCTTGGGCGCCTATGACGAAATCGCCCAGCTCGGCCGCTTCGAGTTCGCCGACGGCCGCAGCGGCCAGGCCGCCGACCTGCTGCTGGCGCAACGCTGAAGCGCGCGATTCCGTGATTAGCGGCACATCCGGAGGAGCCCCATATCGACATGAAAATGATCGCGGTGGGCGGCGTTGTACTCCGGCCCCAGGGTGGCGTTGAAGCTGCCGCAGGCGGCCCGATGCACCAGGCGCAGGAACTCGCCCTCCACTCCCGGTTTCGACCAGTCGCGCCGTATGCTGATATGCCGACCGTCGCGCAAGCGGAAACCGACGATATCCAGCGCATTGGCCGAGGCATGCTGGCTTTGCCGCTGACTACCGGCGATGGAGCGACAGGCGTAGCTGCCGACATGCTCGACCCGCACCACCGGCTCGCCGAACACCGCTTGCGCCGCGGGTTGCAGCCCATGGCGCTCGAACATGGCGAAGGCCGCGGCCAACGGGCAGGTAGCGATAAAACTGTTGCTCAGGCGCACCTCGGTGCCCTGCACCCGTACGGTATTTTCCAGCGGACACTTGGCTTGCGGTTCGCTATCGGCCAGCGGCATATAGCGCAGCGGCGAGCTATCGAGGGCCTGTCGGCAGAGAGACGGGTCTTTCTTCAAGCGCCAGAGTTTGAACGGAGTCAGCAGGTTCGGTTGCGCGCCGATATCCAGCGGTGCCCAGGGGTCCCAACGCGGCGGCACCTCGAGCCAGCGCTGGTGGACCGCCAGCGGTACGGCGAGCAAGGCAAGCAATACCAGCAGCACCA
>CBIHQF010000147.1:0-7979 GCA_966211665.1 uncultured Pseudomonas sp.
CAAGGCGCAAGCCGAAGAGGACCGCACCGCACTCAATGTCAGCCTGTATCAGGAACGCCTGCAGGAGCTGCAAAGCCAGCATGCCGCGGGCGCGCTCGACGATAGCCAATTGCAAGCCGGTCGCGACGAGGCGGCCCGCGAACTGCTGGCCGATACCGAGGGCGCTCAGGGCCAACCGCGCCAACGCGTGCTCGGCAGCAAGGTGCCGCTGACCGCCGCCTTGTTGATGCCGCTATTGGCTTATGGCCTGTATTTGCATTGGGGCGCCATCGACGATGTCGAGCGGGCGCGTACCTTCGCCGAGCAACCGAAAACCATCGAAGAAATGACCGCGCGCCTGGAAGCTCAGGTGAAAAGCGATCCCGACTCTGCCGAGGCCTGGTATTTCCTCGGCCGCACCTATATGGCCCAGGAACGCGCCGCCGATGCGGCCGCGGCTTTCGAACGGGCGGTGAATCTGAGCGAGCGCGCGCCCGAGTTGTTGGGTCAATGGGCGCAGGCGCTGTACTTCGCCGGCGAGCGGCAATGGACCGAGCAGTTGCAAGCGCTGACCGATGAAGCGCTGCGCGCCGATCCGGCGGAAGTGACCAGCCTGGGCCTGCTTGGTATCGCCGCCTATGAAGAGCAGCGTTTCCAGCAGGCCATCGACTACTGGCAGCAACTGGTCGCGGCCTTGCCGGCGCAAGATCCGTCGCGCGCGGCCATTCAGGGTGGCATCGAGCAAGCGCGCAAACGCCTGAACCCGCAGGCGGAGGACGTCCAGGCGGCGGCTCCGGCGCAGGCGTTGACCGTCAAAGTCGCCTTGGCCGACGAGCTCAAAGGTAAAGTGCAGCCCGGCGATGCGGTGTTCGTCTTCGCCCGCGCGGTATCCGGTCCGCCGATGCCGTTGGCGGTGAAACGCCTGACCGTGGCCGATCTGCCGGCCGAGGTGAGCCTGTCCGACAGTGATGCGATGATGCCGCAACTGAAAATCTCCGGCTTCGAGCAGGTGCAGCTGCTGGCGCGTATCTCGCGCAGCGGCAACGCCACGACCGGCGAGTGGATAGGCAGCAGCCAGCCGCTGGCCAGCAGTACCAGCGAGCCCCAGCAACTGACCATCGACACCGCCGAGGGCTCTGCGCAATGAACAGGTTGATGCCGCTTGCCTTGGCCATCGCTTTATCGAGCCTGGCTGGTTGCGCGGTGCATAGCAACGCACCGAGCGGTCAGAATCCCATCACCAGTAAATCCCACCCGCGTTACGCGCCACCGCCTGGGGCGCAGAGCCATTGGGATGCGGGCCTGGGCGTCTACGTGATAGGCGGCGCCCGCGACCTGTATTACCGCGAACGGGTTTATTACCGCTGGAACAACGGCTGGAGCTGGGCCAGCGGCCCGCAAGGCCCGTGGCGACCCACCGACAGCAGCGGCATACCGCCGGGCCTGTATCGGCGCTACGCGCAGTAACAGCGAGGCCCCGCGCCTTGCCGGACGCT
Source organism: uncultured Pseudomonas sp. (assembly GCA_966211665.1). Lineage (GTDB taxonomy): Bacteria > Pseudomonadota > Gammaproteobacteria > Pseudomonadales > Pseudomonadaceae > Aquipseudomonas. The sequence goes on from CBIHQF010000147.1 coordinate 1,476, forward strand.
TTTTGTAGCCCGGATGCAATCCGGGGAAGGCTTCGGATACACGATCGTTCCCGGATTGCGCCTAGGCTTATCCGGGCTACGGGTGCGCTCTCCGCTAGCTTGGAATGATCCGAAGGCTTTGCACGTCGTCGATCAGTGCGCGGGGCAAGGCGTGGCCGGGCGGCTTGCGCCGGGTAGCTCGAAATCCTCGATCAGGCGGCAGATCGCCTGGCCGTCCGGGGCGCATTCGGCTTTGCCGGCCCAATCCTCGAGCGCATCGTGCATCACCAGGGCCAGGCGTTGGCATTCGTCGATATGCGCTTGCAGCGCGGCCAGGCGTTCGCGCATCAGATCGCGCACCTCGGTACAAGGCGCGGCGCCGCTGTCGGCACGGGCGAGAATCGCTTGCACATCCTTGAGGCTGAAACCCAAACGGCGGGCGCGGGCGATAAAGCGCAGGCGCTGCAAATCGCTTTGGCTGAAGCGTTGATAGCCGTTATGGGGATCGCGCGAAGGCCGCAGCAGCCCGAGTTCGCTGTAGTGGCGAACGGTTTCGGCGCTGACCTCGGCGGCTTTGGCCAGTTGGGCGACACGCATGGATGGTCTCCGGGACAAATAAAAAAGGCTATGTAGCCGTTTCAGGTATCGGCGCTTAAGTGTAGGGGCTGACTTCGTAGGGTGCGCCGTGCGCACCAGCCTCGGCGCAGATTTTTGGTGCGCACGGCGCACTCTATCTTTGCGGCCGCTGCAAGCAACCTCACGCTTACCCGGGTGTCTCTGATGCGAGCCCAGGTTGGCTGCCTCGCCCACGTTTTTCAACGGCCTGTTAGGGCAAGCCGGAGGCTTATTCGGCGATCTGCAGCTTGCGTGACTCGTGGTAAAAGTAGCGCAGTTTTTCGTATTCGAACGGCGAATTGAGCTGGCCATAGCGGAAATTCACCGTGGAGCGCTGGTCGACCACTTCCAGCAGGGCGATTTCCGGATGGGCGCGGCTGGCTTCGGCGACGTTGAGCAGGTTGGCGTGGAAGTCCACGTTGAAATCCATCACCAGGCCGCCGGTGTCGCGCAGGTTGGAGGGGCCCAGCAACGGCAGCATCAGATAAGGTCCGGCCGGGGTGCCGTAGAACCCCAGGGTCTGCCCGAAGTCCTCGCTTTGCTTGACCCAACCCATTTTCGTCGCCGGGTCCCAGAGCCCGGCGACCCCGACGGTGGTGTTGAGCAGCAGCCGCCCGGTGGTCTGCAGCGAGCGCTTGCCCTTGAATTGCAGCAGGCTGTTGAACAGGTTGGGCACGTCGCCGAGGTTGCTGAAGAAGTTGCTGACACCCTTTTGCACGATGGTCGGGGTGACATAGCGGTAGCCTTCGACGATCGGCAGGAATACCCATTCGTCGAATCGGTAGTTGAAGTGGTAAACCCGGCGGTTCCAAGGCTCCAGCGGGTCGTAGACCTGCAGCGCGTCCAAGCTCGAACGCTCGAATTCCCGTTGATCCAGGCCGGGGTTGAACTGCAGATGCTGCAGTGGTTGCTTGAAACCGTCGTCATCGACGCCGTGTTGCGCATGAGCAAGGCCGCTGCCCACGAGCAGAGCCGCCAATACAAAAGACATGGGCTTAGCCACGAAAGAACTCCAACATGGCGTCGCTGTTGACGCGGTAATTGAGGTTGCCGCAATGTCCGCCGAGCGGGTACAGGGTCATGCGGTCACCGAAGGTGCGGCGTAGAAAACCGATATCGCCGGGGCCGAGGATCAGGTCGTCGGCGTTGTGCATCACGGCGATCTTGTCGGTGTTTTTCAAATAGTCCTCGATGGCGAACAGGCTGACCTGTCGGATCAACTGGTTCAGGTCGGTGCCGCCATAGCGGGCGCGCCACATGGGCAGCAACTGTTCGTCGACGTAGCACTCGAAGTCGCATTGCAGCGCACGCTTGAAGAAGGGCGTGAGGCTGGTGCTTTCGTCGATCGGGTAATTGATCGGGGTGATCAGCCCGCGGCGGTTGATCAGGTCCGAGGTAAAGGCGATATCGGCCGCCGAGAAGCGAAAGGAGCTGCCGATCAGCATAGCCATCTGCTCGTCCGACAGCTGCTCCCTGGACTGCTGGAAGTCGTAAAGCAGCGCATCGTTGATATCGATATAGCCCTTCTCCACGAAATAATTGGTCAGCTTCGCCAGTATCGACTCGTAGAAGGTGGTGCTGCTGTCGATGCCTTTCACCTGGGTTTGCACCAGGCGATCCAGGTTGCTGATCGAGGTGTATAGGTTGACCGGCGGGTTGAGCAGCAATACGCGCTTGAAATTGAAACTGCGCCGGGTTTCGTCGAGCTGGCTGATGAAGCCCGCGTGCAGCGCGCCCAGGCTATAGCCGGTGAGATGGTAGTCGCTGATCTCCAGGTCCGGGTGCTGTGCCCGCACGGCCTGCATGGCTCGGTACAGGTCGTCGGCATCGTCGCTGGTGAAACCGGGCGTGGCGAAGCGCGAGGCAGCCGCCATGAAGTCGTAGCTGCTCGGTGAGGACATCTGCACCACGTGGTAGCCGGCCCCGTAGAACAGTTTCTTCAGGTACTCCGAGTGGCTGCTCGAATAATGCGCGCCGGTGCCGGCGATGATGAAGATCAGCGGCGCTTCGCCTTTTTGGCTGGCCAGGCGATAGCCCATTTTGGTCACTGGCCAGAAGTTTTCCGGCAACACGAATTCGCGTTCCGGGCGCAGTTTTACCTTGTGGTCGTCCTGCCTGATGTCGCTGTCGTCCGGCAGTTGCGGGCGCAATTCCGGCGGGGTGGTGACGATGGTCGCTTCGAATGGATTGGTCAGCGGGTAGCCATAGTCTTTCAAGGCGATATCGGCGGCCGACAAGGGCAGAGCCAATAGCAGGGTGCCCGCCAGTGCGGCGAAACGCATGAAGTACAGCATTGAGGAAGTACCCTTCAAAGAGCGCTAATAACGTGAAGTTATATGACCGCGGGATCAGGCTCGAGTGCCGTGGCCTGTGGGTTATTTGCCACCTGTGCCAAGGCAGGGCCGCTGAGGCGATAGACCGTCCATTCGTCGAGCGGCTGGGCGCCGAGCTGTTGGTAGAAGCCGATGGCCGGCGCATTCCAATCCAGCACCGACCATTCCAGGCGCCCGCAACCCCGTTCCACGGCAAGCCGCGCCAATTTGCTCAGCAAGGCCTTGCCCAGCCCCGCGCCACGGGCGCTGGCGCGTACGTAGAGGTCCTCCAGATAAATCCCGGGCTTGCCGAGAAAGGTCGAGTAGTTGTGGAAGAACAGGGCGAAGCCGGCTGGCGCCCCCTCGACTTCGCCGATCAGCACCTCGGCATAGGGGCGCGGGCCGAATAGGTGCTCGGCCATTTGTTCGGGGTCGGCGATCGCCTGGTCGGCGAGTTTTTCGTACTCGGCCAGCTCCCGGATAAAACCCAGGATCAGCGGGATATCGTCGCGGCCGGCGGGGCGGATATTCAATAGCGGCATGGTCATTCCTTTAACGGTGAGGTTCGGGTCGAGTGCGACCCATAGCGGGAGGGCGATGGATATTCGCTACCGCACTATAGGGATTCGCTTACTCGATTGCATGGTCTGCTCGTATCAATCGCGGTTTTGCTTAGCGCTGCGTCCGGTTACTCTTGCCCCCCGTTGATGCCTGCCGTTTTTCCCTTGCTCGGAGTTCCATATGGCCCGCCTGTTTCCCTGGATCCAGCTCGCGCTCGCCGCCGCGCTCTGCCTGGCCGGCAGCTATGGGCTGCGGTTCAATCTGATGGAAGCCGATCGCTGGGTCGGGCATTGCGTCGAGACACCGGAGTATTGGGCCTGCGAGCTGCGGGCCACGCTCGGTTGGCTGATCCATACCCGTGTGCTGGCCTGGAGCGCCTTGCTGACGGCAGTGTTGGCATTTGTCCTGCCGGGGCGCGGCGGCCGGCTATTGGCGGTGCCGGCGCTGCTTCTGAGTTTGCCCGCGCTGGTGTTGTACAGCGCCAGCCTGGCGGTGTTCGCCGTGCTGTTGGCGTTGCTGCGTCTGGTGCGGGCGCCGCGCCGGGCGGCTCAGGCGCTCTGAGTTCGCGTTACCCGCAAGCTGCGCCACAACGCGGCGAGCAATAGCGCGCAGGTTATGGCCCAGCCGATTGCCTGGCGGTTGCCCAGGCCTTCCTGCAGCAGCTGCGGCGCGATGCCGGCGCCGATCGATAGCGCCAGCAATATGACTTCCCGGCGCGGTGCGCCGACCGGGCGGCACAGGTAAACCAGGGCCGGTAGCAGCAGCGCGGCGCTGGGGAAGCTGCGGTAGCGCGCATCCACCACCAGGGCCAGCATCATCGCGGCGCCGGCAAAGCCCGCGGCGAGCAGCCACCAGCCGGCCCGCGTCTCCAGCCAGGCGAACAGCCGAACGCGCCAGCCGCGCCAGCCGCGCCTGTCGCTCAAAGCCAAGAGCGCATGCCCCAGCACCACTAGATTCAGGATCAGCAATGCGCCCGCCCAGAACCATTCGCCGGGGTAGAGGCTGGTGACCCAGGCCAACTCGCCCCATAGGCCGATACAGGCTGCACCGAGGGCGGCGACCAGCGGGATACCCAGGGCGCCGCGGTTGGATTGCGGCGCTCCGGCGACAACCAAGGCGGCAGCAAATATCAGCACGCAGCCGATCAGCCAGAAGCGCCAATGCGGCAGATTGGAAACCGGGCCTGCGAGTATCGATTTGTCCTGGCGGTCGGCATCGTACAAGCCCCAATAGCCGCCCGCCGCGCCTTCGCTGACACGCTTCCAGGGTTGGTCGAAGGCTTCGATCAGGTTGTAGCGCCAGCCATGCTGCTCGGCCAGGGCGACGAAGCCGCGAATGAACTGGGCTTGATTGATCCGGCTCGGCAGCGCTGTTTCCCGTTGCCGGCCTTCGCTGGGCCAGCCGGTTTCGCCGATAAGAATGTCCTTGGGCGTGAACTGGTTGCCGAACTGCTGGCGCACCTGGGCGACCTTGGCCAGCGCCTCGTCGATACCGGCGGGGTCGTCTTCCCAGTAGGGCAGCAGATGGATCGTCAGAAAATCCACCGCCGGCGCGACTTCCGGGTGTTTCAGCCAGAATTCCCAGACATCGGCATAGGTCACCGGTTGTTCGACCTGGCTTTTGACCTGCTCGATCAGGGCGACCAACTGCTTGGGCGTCACTTCCTTGCGCAGCAAGGCCTCGTTACCGACGATCAGCGCCTCGATGATATCCGGGTGTTTATTCGCCACCTCGATCAGCCCGGCGATCTCCACCGCCGTTGCCTGCGCGTCGCGGCTGACCCAGGCGCCGACGATCAATTTCAAACCGTGTTTGCGGGCGAGCGCCGGCAGCGCTTCCAGGCCAGTGACCGAATAGGTGCGCAGGCAGGTGAAGGTTTTGCTGAGCAGGGCCAGATCGGCATCCATGCGTGCCTCGCTGATTCGCAATGGCTGATCGAACGGCGACTGATGTTTATCGAACGGCGTGTAAGACGCGCATTGCAGCTTGTGCGCCGGGCGCGCCGCGTCGGCCAGCAGCAGCGGCCGGCCGAGCCCGTACCAGAGGGCCGCCAGCCCGAACAGGCCGATGCAACAGGCGAAGAGATATGCGAGCAGCGGAAAGCGAGCGGTGACGGTCATGGGCGGCGCTAATCGATGGTGAGCGAGCCGCGCATCTTAACGGATTTACCGTGCGCGGCTCGCTGAGATCGTCAAGGACACACCCTTAGACGACTCAGGCTTGATGATGCAGCCAGGCATGCCGCGGACGTTCTGTGGCGGCGCTTGGGCGGGCATCGACACGTTGCCAGATTTTCTCGTGAAAATAGAAACCGACCGAGTTGCACAACGGCTCGATGGCCGCCACCAGGCCGCTGGCGGAAACGCTGCCGGTCAAGGCGTAGGTGACCGAAAACGCGATGGCGAAATGCATCAGGGTAAAGGTCAGGGTCTTGAGCATGGCACACCTCGAGTGAGAATTATTCGCTGTTGTGTGCAGGTTAGTCAGCTCGTTTCGATAGATGAAATTTTTGTTTGAAATTTGACTGATAGTTTTTAAGAATCGATTGTGCTCCCGTGACTCGCCGGCAGCTAACAATAATCGCTCAGGCTCTACTCCGCGCAGGCGCTGCTCGGCATAAGCTGAGATCTGAGCAGTACACCGAGCAGGACCCGCGTGTTTCGCCTATAGGCGCAGGGCGTGAAGCGGATCAGCTGGTGATGAGGTCAGGAAGCTTGGCGATCACCTTGATCTCGAACTGGAAGCCATACAGCCAAGTCACCCCGACGGCGGTTAACGTCGGATGCGGGGCGTTACCCCAGAATTCCGGTACGACCTTCCAGATCGCTTCGAACTTCGATTCCGGATCGACGATAAATACGGTGACATCGACCACATCATCGAATGTGCAACCCGCTTCTCCCAATATCGCGTTCAGGTTGCTGAATGCGCTCCTGACCTGCTGCTCGAGTTCGGCTTCGGGCGAGCCGTCTTCTTTGCTGCCCACCTGACCGGAGACGAACAGAAAGCCATTGGAACGGATCGCCGGCGAGTAGCG
>CBIHQF010000148.1:0-7977 GCA_966211665.1 uncultured Pseudomonas sp.
ATGCTGGTGAGCATCATGATCTACCTGGTACTGGTGCCGATTCTGGTGTTCTTCTTCCTCAAGGACCGCGAGTTGATCGGCCAATGGTTCCGCAGCTACCTGCCTGCCGAGCGGCCGCTGATAACCCAGGTGGCGCGCGAGATGAACAAGCAGATCGCCAACTATATCCGCGGCAAAGTGATCGAAATCATCATCTGCGGCGTGGTCACCTACATCGCCTTCGCCGCTCTTGGCATCAACTATGCGGCGCTGCTCGCACTGTTGGTCGGGCTGTCGGTGGTGGTGCCCTACATCGGCGCGGTGGTGGTGACGGTGCCGGTGGCCCTGATCGGCTTGTTCCAGTGGGGCATGAGCGATCAGTTTCTCTACCTGATGGTGGTCTACGGGGTGATCCAGGCCCTGGACGGCAACGTACTGGTGCCGCTGCTGTTCTCCGAGGCGGTCAACCTGCACCCGGTGGCGATCATCTGCGCGGTGCTGCTGTTCGGCGGCTTGTGGGGCTTCTGGGGCGTGTTCTTCGCCATTCCGCTGGCGACCCTGTTCAAGGCCGTGATCGATGCGTGGCCGCGTACCGAGCCGGTGGCGCACAAAAGCTCGTAAGCAATGTGGCTGTATTGAGGTTGGTTTTTGGTAGCCCGGATTGCGCCAAGGCTTATCCAGTTTGTAGGTTGGGTTAGCGGCGGTTATCGCGATTCAAGCAGCGACATCGCCGCTGGCCGCCGCGTAACCCAACAAGGTCGCTATGCGCTCGCCACCGCTCCCCCGGATTTCATCCAGGCTACGAGAGACGCGGGCGTTAGCCTTTATTCAAAACCTGCGCCGCCGCCAATACCGCGTCGACATGCCCCGGTACCTTCACGCCGCGCCATTCCTGGCGCAACACACCGTTCTTGTCGATCAGGAAGGTGCTGCGGTCGACGCCCAGGTATTCCTTGCCGTAGAGCTTCTTCAGCTTGATCACGTCGAACAGCTGGCATAGCGCTTCGTCTTTGTCCGAGATCAGCTCGAAGGGGAACGCTTGCTTGCACTTGAAGTTCTCGTGGGACTTCAAACCGTCCCGGGAGACGCCGAATACCAGGGTGTTGGCCGCCTGGAATGCCGGGTATTGGTCGCGAAAGCCCTGGCCTTCGGTGGTGCAGCCCGGCGTGCTGTCCTTCGGGTAGAAATACAGCACGACTTGCTGGCCCTTGAGTGCGCTCAGTTGCACCTGCTGGCCGCTGGTGGCCTGCGCCTGGAAATCGGCAACCGCGGTATCGACTGCTACGGTCATAAAAGCGTTCCTTCTCAAGGGTTCTGTGGGCGCCAAGGTTCGATCAGGGCGTCCAGATTCAAGGCATCGGCGAAATCGAGGAACTGGTCGCGCAACCAGCTGATTTGCGTGCCGGCCGGCAAGGTCACGGTCAGGGTGGCGTTGAGCATGGTGCCGCCGGTCTGTGGGGCCAGGTAAGTATCGCAGGTGAGGTTTTCCAGCTCGACGTGATGGTCGATGAAGAACTGACACAACTCGTTGAGAATGTCCGGGCGGTAGGCGGCGCTGACGTAGGCGACATAGGGCAGCGCCTGGGGGCGGGCTTCCGAGGCGGCGCTGCGGATTACATTGGTCGCGAAGCCGTGTTTCTTCGCCAGGGCGGGCAGGCTCGCCTCCAGGCGGGCCAGGGCATCCCAGCTGCCGGATATCTGCAACACCAGTGCGCTGAAGTCGCCATGCCGGCTCAGGCGGGTGCTGACCACCGCGCAACGGTTCTCGTGGCTGGCGCGGCACAGAACGTTGGTCAGTTCCATGGCGTTGGGGCCGAGTGCACTGATAAGGAGGAATTGTTCGCGAACTGGGGGGGTGGACATGCAACCTTCCTAAAGCGATTGGCGCCCGGCGCACATGAAGTGCGTCAAGCAAAGGCGGAAGGGTAGCGAAAAGCGCTGCCCAGGGGAATGCTCATGGGTCGCTTGAACGAGGAATGTTCGGCGCTTTGCCCAGAAATATCGGATGTTCGGCGGTTATTCGACGGCCTTGTGCGTCGCTTGTGCAAGGCTGGTGGCGCCAGTACCATTACGCTCTCTTTTTCCGGCAGGAGCGGTTGCATGATTGCGGGCAGTATGGTGGCACTGGTCACGCCCATGGATGCGCAAGGCGGTCTCGATTGGGACAGCCTGAGCAAACTGGTGGATTTCCATCTGCAAGAAGGCACCAACGCCATAGTCGCGGTCGGCACCACGGGTGAGTCCGCCACGCTGGATGTGGCCGAACACATCGAGGTCATCCGACGTGTGGTCGATCAGGTCGCCGGGCGTATTCCGGTCATCGCCGGCACGGGCGGCAACTCCACCCGCGAATCGGTCGAACTGACCCGAGCCGCCACAGAGGTCGGCGCCGATGCCTGCCTGCTGGTCACTCCTTATTACAACAAACCGACCCAGGAAGGCCTGTATCAGCACTTCCGGCATAGCGCCGAAGCGGTTGCCACGCCGCAGATTCTCTACAACGTGCCGGGCCGCACCGTGTGCGACATGCTGCCGGAAACCGTCGAGCGGCTGTCGAAGATCGGCAACATCATCGGTATCAAGGAAGCCACCGGCGACCTGCAGCGCGGCCAGGAAGTGCTGGACCGCGTCGGTAAGGATTTCCTGGTGTATTCCGGCGACGACGCCACCGCCGTCGAACTGATGCTGATGGGCGGTCGGGGCAATATTTCGGTGACCGCCAACGTCGCGCCGCGTGCCATGAGCGATCTGTGCGCTGCGGCCATGCGTGGCGAAGCCGCCATCGCGCGCGCCATCAACGACCGTCTGATGCCGCTGCACAAGGCGCTGTTCATCGAATCCAACCCTATTCCGGTGAAGTGGGCCCTGCATGAAATGGGCATGATGCCCGACGGCATCCGCTTGCCGCTGACCTGGCTCAGCCCGCGTTGTCATGAACCGCTGCGTCAGGCCCTGCGCCAGTCCGGCGTATTGGTCTAATCGAGGAAATATCACGCATGAAGCGACTGGGCGGACTCTCTGCACTAGCTCTTATCATCTCCAGCGCCAGCGGTTGCGGTTGGATCTACGGCGAAGACGGCTATTTCCGTGATCGCGGCAGCGACTATCTCGAGGCGCGGCAGACCGCGCCCATGCAGTTGCCGGCCAATGTCGAGGCCAAGCCTCTCGACCCGCTGCTGCCAGTGCCTCAGCACATCGCGAGCACCACCGCGGTCGACGAATACGAAGTGCCACGGCCGCAACCGCTGTCGGTGCGCGCGGACGCCAGCGAATTCAGCCTGCAGAAGAGCGGCGATTCGCGCTGGGTAGTCGCCCAGCGCGTACCGGCCGAAGTCTGGCCGATGGCCCGCCAGTTCTTCGAAGACAATGGCTTCCAGATCGTCGACGAGCGCCCGCAGACCGGTGAATTCAGTAGCGCCTGGCAGCGTATCGATCAGTTGTCGGCGACCATGGCCAGCCGTTTGAGCAGCAGCCTCGACGGTGGCGCGGCGGACAACGAAGCCCGTGTGCGGGTGCGTATCGAGCCCGGCGTGCAGCGCAATACCAGCGAGATTTTCGTGGTCAGCGCCGTGCGTCCGGCCGGCAGTACCGCCGATGTGGAATTCACCAGCCGCAGCGGCAATGCCGGCGTCGACGCCGCGTTGCTCGACGAAATGCTCGTCAGCCTGGCGCGTAGTGCCGAGCAGGGCGGTTCCGTCTCGTTGCTGGCCGCCCGCGATTTCGACGCGCCAAGCCGCGTCAGTCTCTCCGAGGACGGCAACGGCAACCCGGTATTGAACCTGGGCGCCGATTTCGACCGCGCCTGGTCCGCCGTTGGCCGCTCCCTGGAACTGGCCGATGTGCGCATCGACGACCTCAACCGCAGTCTCGGCGTTTACTACGTCAACCTGGCCGAAGGAGCACGCAAGAAAGACGAAGAGCCGGGCTTCCTCGGCAAGGTGTTTGGCGGCGAGCCGGATAAGGAAACCATCGAGGAGCGCGCCGAGCGTTATCAGGTACGCCTGACCCCGGTTGGCGATAGCGTGCAGGTCACGGTGGAAAAGGACCTGAACACAGTCGCACCGGCCGATGTGACGCGCCGCGTGCTGACGCTGATCCAGGACAACCTGGGCTAGCAGGTTGTTTTCAACAGTCTGCGAAGCGACGCGCTCGGCTGTTGTTGCAATACCAATAGGCGAAACCCGGTGGGTTTCGCCTGTTTCGTTTCCTAAAGACGGAAATCCCGCTATGACCACACCCTCGACCCTGAGCCTGAAAAAGATCTACTCGGGCAAAGTCCGCGACCTCTACGAAATCGACGACAAGCGCATGCTGATGGTCGCCACCGACCGTCTTTCGGCCTTCGATGTGATCCTCGCCGAGCCGATCCCGGACAAGGGCAAGATCCTCACCGCCATCTCCAACTTCTGGTTCGACAAACTCGCCGGCCTGGTGCCCAACCACTTCACCGGCGACAAGGTCGAAGACGTGGTGCCGGCCGCCGAATTGCCGCTGGTCGAGGGCCGCGCGGTAGTCGCCAAACGCCTCAAGCCAGTCGCCGTGGAAGCCATAGTGCGCGGTTATATCGTCGGTTCCGGCTGGAAGGAGTACCAGAAGAGCGGCACCGTCTGCGGCATCCAGCTGCCCGCCGGCCTGCAGGAAGCCTCCAAACTGCCGCAACCGATCTTCACCCCCTCGACCAAGGCCGCCGTCGGCGACCATGACGAAAACATCTCCTTCGAGCAGTGCGAAGCCATCATCGGCGCGGATATCGCCGCCAAGGTGCGCGACACCGCCATCGCCCTGTACAGCGCCGCCGTCGAATACGCCGCCACCCGCGGCATCATCATCGCCGACACCAAGTTCGAATTCGGCCTCGACGAAGACGGCACCCTGACCCTGATGGATGAAGTGCTGACCCCCGATTCCAGCCGCTTCTGGCCCGCCGAGAGCTACGTCGAAGGCAAGAACCCGCCAAGCTTCGACAAGCAATTCGTACGCGACTGGCTGGAATCCACCGGCTGGAACAAACAACCGCCAGCGCCGGCCGTACCCGCCGAAGTCGCGCAAAAGACCGCCGACAAGTACCGCGAAGCCCTGACCAAACTAACCCAATAAGCGGTCCGACAGCGGCGGCACAGCGCGGCCACCGCTGCCAAACACCAGGCGAATGACGCAAGCGCCTGAAAGCAAGCAAGAAATTTACCCGGCAGGCTTCGCCAAATCGATTTCAGCTGCTATCATGCGCGCCGCCACGGGAAGATGCCGGAGTGGCCGAACGGGACGGATTCGAAATCCGTTGTATCAGCGATGGTACCTAGGGTTCAAATCCCTATCTTCCCGCCATATTGCAAGCCTAAGCCCCTGAAATTCCTAGAGTTTCGGGGGCTTTTGCTATCTGCGGCATGCAAGGTGTCGAAGAAGTGTCGAAAGCTGGTTGAGGTTGCAGGTTAGCTTTGGAGCGGAGGCCACATTCTGGCGACATGCACCAGGGCGAGAATCCAGACCGCGTCACTCTCAGTCTGATAGACAAGGCGATAGTGCTCGTGGGGTATCAGCTCGCGAGTGCCGGCAACCGTTCCTAGCAGGCCGTTGAAAAACTACCTGTGTTGGCAATACTGCGTTAAAAACAGGCTCGGAATGCTCATTTACAGCATGTAAACTCCGCTTCCTCGCCTGTTTTTGCCTTGTCTTGCCTGCCTCGCCTACGTTTTTCAACGGCCTGCCAGTCGCCCCTTTTGGGGGAAGTCTGCGAGGGTGGACGCAGCCGCGCTGAATAGTTCATCCATATGCACGGCAGCGAGAGGGTTGTCGGCGGCGATGTATTCCCAGATATCCAGACGATCCTGCAGGGACTCGGGTGTCCAAATAACCATTCATTAATGGCCTTGAGCCTTAGCACGGCGAGCGGCGAATTCAGCTTCTACATCATCATTGGATCGACCGCGACCAGCCTCTACTGATGCCCTGGCAACAGCAACCTTGCGTTGCACGAACTCATCATGCTCTTTGGCCTGTTGCTGCTGGCGGATGAAGCCGCGCATGAGGTCACGCATGACTTGAGAGGCCGGTAGGTGTGCGGCTTGAGCTGCTGCCATGAATCGTTCGCGTAGCTCGGGCTCCAGCTTCAAATTGAAAACGGCTTCTTTGGCCATGGTGCGTCACCTATCAGTAAATTCGTATCTACAACGTATATACGTTGTATGCATGCTAAACAATGCACGCCGCATAGGAAAGCACTCGTCATCGAGCCAGAAGATAAGAATGGTTAAAGGAACGAATTCATTTGGTTCATAGCCGCAAGAAGGACGCTTAGCTGGCCATACCTCAGTGAGTCGGGGTATCGCTCAGCCAAGCAGGAATGTCCCTTATCCCGTGAAGCACACGCCACACGTCAATGTGATCGTCGCGCTCTATATAGAAGACGAGGTGCGGGTAGCGATTTAGCTGGCAGCAGTGCAGCCCTGGTAGATCGAGTTCGTGAGCATAGCGTGGCGAACCAGCAGATGGATGACGCTCTATGTGGGCATAGGCCTTTTCCAGTGCATCGATGAAGCCAAGCGCCGCCTGTTCGGCATCCTCGCTCAGGTAGTAGCTGATTGCGTTTTCAACATCCTGGCTCGCCAGTGCTCTCGGAATGACCGGTTTGGCCCTCATGCCCGAGCGTTCCGCACCTTCGCACGCAGCGATTCGAAGTAGTCGCCATTGACAGGTGCAGTGGGAGCTGATTCCGCTCCAGCCAGAAGCAGGCTACGCAGGTGCTGCCGGTCATGATCCTTGCGAATCAGCTCGCGAACGTACTCGCTGCTAGTGCTGTAGCCACGTTGGCTGACCTGCTCATCGACGAAGCTTTTCAGTGCATCAGGTAAAGAGATGTTCATGGTGCTCATGATGGAACCCGCATTTTTGGCAAAAATTGGCAAAGAAGCCACATCCTACCGCTAAAGAGAGTGTCGATAAAAGTGTCGAAAACACTGTGTCAAATAGCGGCGAATCGAGACGGTTGTGAAGAGTGTAACCCCCGTATTGCAACGGTTTGCGATGAGTTGAAACCGTAAAGTAGGATTCCAATCCCTATCTTCCCGCCATTAGCACCACAAAAACCCCTGAACTTCCTTGTGAGCTCAGGGGGGGGGGCGTTTGGGCGCGCCGCCGGTGCCGCGCCTCTACGCTTAGGTTTATGCTGTGAAGGCTATTGGCTATCTATCTAGCTCGTTGCTTTAGACAAACGAGCTACTGCTTGTACGTGTGAGTGGTCGGCGCTATGGCATTTCCAGGTGGCGATGCGGTCGAAACGATCTGCATCACAGTCTGTGTTATCCCTGCCTAAGGGCCATCATAGCTGAGGACGCCGCCTATCTGGCTGTGGCAAACTCTGCGGCTCGAGGCGAGCGTTTGACGTTGTTTGGCGAATAAACTCCGCTTTTTATGCATTTTTATGTCCGTGGCGCATTGCCCCGGGCACACCACTTTAGAGAGTGGCCGGCATTTGCGGCCCGAACAAGAGGAGCCTCCCGTGCACAACGTCGTGATCAGTGGCACAGGTCTTTTTACCCCGGCCAACAGCATTTCCAACGATGAGCTGGTAGAGGCGTTCAACGCCTACGTTCAGCTATTCAATAACGAGAATGCCGAGGCGATCGCACGGGGTGAAGTCGAGGCGCTGGCCGAATCGAACAGCGCCTTTATCGAAAAAGCATCGGGCATCAAGAGCCGTTTCGTCATCGACAAAGCAGGCATCCTCGATCCCAAGCGCATGACCCCGCGCATTCCTGAGCGCTCGAACGACGAGTGGGGGATTCTCTGTGAGATGGCGGTTGCCGCTGCCCAGGAAGCCTTGGCCCGCGCTGGTAAGACCGCGGCCGATATCGACGGGGTGATCGTCGCCTGTTCCAATCTGCAGCGCGCTTATCCGGCGGTGGCCATCGAAGTGCAGGCGGCCTTGGGTATCCAGGGTTTCGGTTTCGACATGAACGTGGCTTGCTCCTCGGCTACTTTCGGCATCCAGGCCGCAGCCAA
>CBIHQF010000149.1:0-7966 GCA_966211665.1 uncultured Pseudomonas sp.
CGCGGCTGCCTTGCGCGGCGCGGCCTTGCGTTTTTTCTTCCAGGGCGCCGCGCCGGCCGGGCTGGCCGGGCCGCTGATGGTCATGCTCAGGCCTGCGCAGCGTTGCACCTGTTTGCTCATCCAGGCCGATTGTTTGGCGACGAACTCTTCCAGGCTCATCTCGCCGCTCTGCACCATATCCAGTGCCTGTTCCCATATGGCCGTGGTGCCAGGATCGGCGATGGCGCGCGGCACCGCATCGATAAGGCTGAACGCCGCCGGCGTGGCCGCCAACGCCTTGCCTTGTTTGAGCAGATAGCCGCGGTCGATCAGGCCCTGGATGATCCCGGCGCGGGTCGCCTCGGTGCCGATGCCGGTGGTGTCCTTGAGCTTCTGTTTCAGGCGCGGGTCGTCGACCAGCTTGGCGACGTTCTTCATCGCCTTGATCAGGTCGCCTTCGGTAAAGGGCTTGGGCGGCTGAGTCCAGAGGTCCTTGAGGGTGACGCCCGCCACCGCGCAGTCCTGGCCCTCGCGCAGTGCCGGCAAGGGTTGCGCTGGTGGCGCTTCGCGGCCTTTGCCGGGCGTCAGGGCTTCCGGCAGGGCCCGCCGCCAACCGGGCTCGACCACGACTTTGCCCACCGCGCGTAGGGCCTGGCCGGCGCAGTCGAAGTCGGCCTGGGTACGGTCGTATTCGTGGTTGGGCAGGAATTGCGCCAGATAGCGCGCGCGGATCAGGCTGTAGACGGCGCGCTGCTTGCCGACCAGTCGATCCAGATTCAGCGCCGCGGCCGTGGGGATGATGCCGTGGTGGGCACTGACTTTGGTGTCGTTCCAGGCCCGCGAGCGGCGCTGCGCATCGAGGTGCGGCAGCAACTCGGCCAGGCCCGGATCGGCGCGGCCCAAGGCAGCGAGAATCGCCGGCGCCTCGCCATGCTGGCTCAGCGGCAGGTAACCGCAATCGCTACGCGGGTAGGTGATGACCTTGTGGGTTTCATAAAGCGCCTGGGCGATATCCAGGGTTTCCTGGGCGCCGAGGCCGAGCTTCTTCGAGCAGACTTCCTGCAGCGTGCCCAGATCGAACGGCAGCGGCGGCGCTTCGCGCATGCGCTCGGTGCGCAGCTTCACCACCCGCGCAGTGGCGACGTTACCGATGGCCGCGGCCGCCTGTTGCGCCAGCGCCTGATTCAGGCAGCGGCCTTGCTCGTCGCAGGCGTCCTCGGCTGCGCGCCATTGCGCAGTGAACGAGTTGCCATCGGCCAATAGCGCCACTTCGATGGCCCAATAAGCGACTGGCACGAAGTCGGCGATGCTGCGGTCGCGGTCCACCACCAGGCGTAGCGTCGGCGTTTGCACCCGGCCCACCGGCAATACGCCCTGATAACCGGATTGGCGGCCGAGCAGGGTGAACAGGCGGCTCATGTTCATGCCGATCAACCAGTCTGCGCGCGAGCGGCCCAGTGCCGAATGGTAGAGGCTGAACGTCTCCGCCCCCGGCTTGAGCGCCGCCAGGGCTTTGCGGATCGAAGCATCGTCCAGCGCCGACAGCCACAGCCGCTGAATCGGCCCGCGGTAGCGGCAATGCTCGACCAACTCGCGGGCGATCATTTCGCCCTCGCGGTCGGCGTCGGTAGCGATCACCAATTCCCGTGCTTCGCCGAGCAAGCGCTTCACCGCTTTGAACTGGCTGGCGGTCTTCGGTTTGACCAGCATCTTCCAGCGTTCGGGAACGATCGGCAGATCGGCCAATACCCAGCGCTTGTAGCGCACGTCATAGGCATCCGGCGGGGCGGTTTCGAGCAAATGGCCGATGCACCAGGTCACGGTCACGTCCGCGCCCAGCCAACAGCCATCGCCACGCCGATTGGCGCCGAGCACCTTGGCGATGTCCTTGGCCTGGGAAGGTTTCTCGCAGAGGAAGAGCCGCATAGCCGCCATCGTTGGTTGTCGGTTGGATGCTGCATAGCATGCGCAGTGACGGGGATTCAGGCAAGCGAAAACTGTATGTATATACAGCTTCGTGTGGATGTGGAAAGGGCTGGCATTTATGGCGTTGCTGAGCAAGGCTATCGGTCGTTCCCGATGCTCCGCGTTGGGGCAAAATCAATCCGCCCTCCCCAGGTTGAATTAACAGGGAAGTACGCCGCTATGCAGAAAAACATCACCATTGGCTTGATTGGCGACTACGACGAATCCGTTCCCGCGCATCGAGCCATCCCGCTCGCGCTGCAACTTGCGGCCGAGGCGCTGCAGCTCGATGTCCATTTCGAGTGGGTCGCCACTGAAGAAATCACCTCTGTCTCGCGCATTGCCCGGTTTGACGGCTTGTGGTGCGTGCCAGCCAGTCCCTATCGAAATATGGATGGCGCATTGCTCGCCATTGGCCATGCGCGCAGCCATGCGGTTCCATTTCTGGGAACCTGCGGCGGCTTTCAGCACGCGGTCGTCGAGTACGCACGCAATGTCCTGGGCTGGCTCGATGCCGAGCATGCCGAAACCGCACCGGGCGCCGCTCGCGCGGTTATTTCTGCGCTGGCGTGCTCGCTTGTCGAGGTTACGAGTCCGGTCCGCCTGTGCGCCAACACGCGGATCGCATCGGCCTATGGCGTCAGCGAAATAACCGAGGGGTATCGATGCAGCTACGGGTTGAACCCCGAGTTCCAAGCGGCGCTCGTCGCAGGCCCGCTTCGGGCAGCGGCATACGATGAGTCGGGTGAGGTTCGCGCGGTCGAACTGGACGGACATCCGTTTTTCGTCGCGACCCTGTTTCAACCGGAACGCAGTGCGCTCAAAGGTAATTCTGCTCCGTTGGTTGTTTCCTTTGTACGGGCCTGCGCCGTATAAAGTCCGTTTTTTAGGCAGTCATATTTACGTTAAGGACAAAAAGGAAATGGCATTCCCTTCGCTATCACTCAGCCACCTCGAATTGTACGTAGGCGATCTAAAACCTATCGAGCAGTTCTATACCGGCTGTCTCGGCTTCGTTGTGACGGACCGAGGCGAGGGGGAGGGCGGAATGGTTTTCCTCAGTAGGAACCCGGCCGAGCACCATCAGCTGGTGCTAAATCCTCAACCGGCACGCACGGCATCCAAGAGCCCGGTGGACCATATTTCTTTTCGGGTTCAGTCGCTTTCCGATTTACGCCACTTCCATTTGTCGCTATCCGCGGCCGAGATTCCGTTCGAGTCGGTGTCTCACGGGACAACCTGGTCGCTGTATGTACGGGATCCAGAAGGTAATCGAATCGAGATATTTACAGATACGCCTTGGTACGTTCATCAGCCCTGTAAATTCAAGATCGACCTTGAGCTCTCCGATGAAGAATTGCACGCAGTGACCAAAGACAAGATTTCCACAATGCCAGGGTTTTGTTTAGTCGAGGACTGGCGAAGCAGGCACATAGTTGATCTTTGATCATCCCCCTTGCTCCGCGTGGAAATGCAGCGCTCGACGCTACAGCGAATAATCTGAATATCTACAGCTTTATGGCGGTTAAGAGACCGGCCTCTATGGGGTTGCTGGTGAGGCCGCCACCGTTGCCTCGGGATCTTCTCTGGGCGCCAGCCTGAGCCAGCCGAGTACGCGCGGATGCTCGATAGACCAGTGGCCTTCGCGCTGGGCAGGATCACACCTTTGCAGAGAAAAAGGCGGCTCGAGAAAGCACCCGGCACGAAGGCCGTGAGGTCGTCGGGCGGGGCGCCGCCCGACTCGGGCTCTTAAAACGGCTACTGCAGCAGCATCCGCCATACGATGAGGGGAATTATCGTATTGAGGGTTTCTGCCAGCACGGCCAACATCAGCGGGGACCACCAGCGCCATCCCGGGCGGCCAGCGGCGTGCGGGCCAGGGCGAAAGCATCTTGGAAACCAGGCAACGCCCATCAGTAGCTGACTCGCCAGCATTGCAGCACTCAGCGACCCCTCCCATTGCAGGTCCATCAGGTAGCCGGCGACATAGAAGACCAGGAGAGCAGGCAGGACGTACTTGGCCAATGCCAGTACGCCCAACCTGAGTCCCGAGGCAAGAACTGTCGCTATGGTGGCCGCGATCACAGCACCCAGGATGGTGCCGTGCGCTATCAGGAAAACCTGGGCGTATGTCACGTCAGTCGCCTCTTCGAGTTCTTAAAGTTTCTTGAGATAGGTCCTCTTGTTCGACCAAGACTCGAAATAGTAGAGCCGGTAATCCTGCATGGAATGGCAGACGTCACCGTTGTAAGCGCCTGGCGGGAACCAGTCCCTGGTGACCGCTTCACAGGTCCTCAGAATGGCGACTCGGTTGGCGTCGGGCCAGCCTTTGCGCCAGCTTTTGACGATATGGTTGGCCATCTGGACGAAATTGGTAGGGGTTGCATTGCTGCTGGTGATCTTGATGATCCCAGCGCAAGTGACGAAATCGGCCTTGTTGACCTCCATCATCAAGCCTTCTAGACGATTCCAGGCCTTCGCTGTGTACACGGAGCCGCATATCCGTTTGTTCGTCTGCGCTTGCGCCAGCGAGGGCGTCAATAACACCGCCGCACCGACGGCCGCTATGCGTACTCCCGCCGTTTGCGCCAGGGGCACCAGCGAACTTGAAGCCGCCAGCAGGCATGATATTGCAGCCTTTCCGAGTTTGTTCATTGCCATAATTGCCTTCCTTCTTGTTGTTGTATTAAGTGTCAAGCCAAGCTGCCTAAAGCTTTAAGTGTCCTGGCTTGCAATTATGTAGAGTTGTTTGTTCGTGACGCGGCGGCTCTCGCTTGATTCTTATAATCCCCGTATTCCGGTATTTCGAGTGGGGCTGTAGAAACTTGGGCTTGGCCGACAACTCTGAGTCTATCGATGAGGTTGTGCACGGTATATCGGGAAGGAACCTAGATATATATAAGAATCCCCCTACGGCATGTAGGTTGTTCTTTCAGATTCGGTCGTTATATAGCGATACTTATTAAATAACTAAGCTTATATTTCTTTTTGTTAGACGTATGGCAGACAAACGCCTGTCTGGATGCTTTGCGGTATGAGTTACGACGCGACTGCAACCGCCAGCTATAAACCGCCTAAAAGCAGCGCAACTATTATCGAGGGCGCCGAACTCGACGAGCTTGCGAAGCTGGAGTCGATCGCGCGGCTTTCTGCCTGCGGGGACAGGCTGAGGGGGATGAGGGCCAGGCTTGGCGCGGGGCAATTGGGCGTCAGTTTCGTTCCGTAGGCTGTTCGGCAGAGGCTTCGTCAAGGTCTTTGATCACTTGGTCGCTGGTCAGCATCACCTGTTTGCGCAGTGCATCCAAGCGTTCTTCCAGTTGCTCGGGGCTTTCCTCTTCATAGTCGCCGAGTTCGCCCACTGGTTCGTCGTACTGGGGCGGCTCGATATAGGCACTGTCATCATAGGCACTTGCACTGTAATCGGCGGCAACGATCTGGGTGGGAGGGGTGATGGGGAAAGGCAGGGTCTCCAGGCGGCCCTGACGCTCCAGTTCGATGCGGTCGAGGTACACGGCGTGCAGGCGGATGCCGTCCGCCAGCTCGCTGCCGATGGCCACGCGCTGGGATGCGCTGCCTTCGCGCTGAACGATGGCGCTCGAACGTTGCGGATCGGCATGCACGAAACTGCCGAGCAGGGTCAGGCGCAGGTTGGTGGTCGGCGGCGGGCCATTTTCCTGCGCAACGGTGCCGAACAGCGCGGCCAGTTGAGCGGGGGCGGCGTGCTGCCGGTGATCGCTGGGCGACGGCGTATCGAGGCCGGTCGGCGGTGTGCGCGCCAGCCGGAACCAGCCCAGGGTTTGCCAAGCCAGGCTGATGCTCATGAGCACGATCAACAGTATGCCCAGTAAAAGCGGAGCCTGCTGTTGCAGGCGGGAAAGACGCGAACGCAAAGATGTTACTCCGCAAATAATCGGCTCGTTACGGGGGTAAAATGCGTTCCCGACTATAACAGCTAGCGGGTGGTCCATTGCAATAAGCTATTTGCCGACATGCGGAAGCTATTTTGTATATAAGACTTTATTCCTAGCTGCGAAGCGCTTGGTCGATCTTCGGGTGCGTCAAACACACACTTATAAAGCGGGCACTCAAATGCCTGCCTAAGAATTTAAGCGTCAATGCATTAAAAGAATCTGTTCTTAATGGATAGGTTTCGGGCTTTTAATCGTGGGTCGATTCCGCTGTGGCCGTTACTTGGGCTTTCAAGTGATCTCACGCCGAAACTTTTGCAGGTTTCATGCGCTCGACTGCAAGCGATGGTCCTCAGCTTTGCAGAATAAACAGCCCAACCTGCGGCGCCGGGCTGAGCCAATAGCGGCCCAGTTGCCAGCCGGCTTCGGCGGCGAGCCGGGTGATGGATTCGACGCTGTATTTGTGCGAACACTCGGTATGCAGACGCTCGCCACGCTTGAAGGCGAAACGCTGGCCGGCCGCTTGCACCTGTTGCTCGTGGCGGCTGACCAGGTACATCTCCATGCAGTTCTCTTGCGGGTTCCATTGCGCCAGGTGGTCGAAGGCGTCCGGGTCGAAGTCGCCTTGCAGCTCGCGGTTGATGCGTACCAGCAGGTTCTTGTTGAAGCGCGCGGTGATGCCGTCGGCGTCGCCGTAGGCGGCTTCCAGGGTGGCGAGGTCCTTGAGCATATCCACGCCGACGATAAAGCGCGCGTGCGGGCCGAGAAAGGTGTGGACCGAGCGGAGGAAGCGCACCGCTTCGCTCTGGCTGAAGTTGCCCAGGGTCGAGCCCGGAAAGAAGCCCACCCGCGCCTGCGCCGAAGTCGCCAGGCAGAGCTGCGCCAGTTGGCTGAAGTCCGCCACCTGGGGCGCGATTTCCAGTTGCGGGTAATCGCGGCGCAAGCGCTCGGCGGCCTTGCGTAGCGCCGCCTCGCTGATATCGATGGGCAGGTAGGCGGCCAGCTGCGGCGCGGCGTCGAGCAACAGCCGGGTCTTTTCGCTGGCGCCGCTGCCGAATTCGATCAGCGCGGCGCCGGCCGGGACCTGCGCGGCGAGTTGCGGCGCGATCCGCTTCAGCAACTCGGTCTCCGCACGGGTGGGGTAGTACTCAGGCGTACGGCAGATGGCCTCGAACAACTCCGAGCCGGTGGCGTCGTAGAAGTACTTCGGCGCCAGGCGCTTTTGCGGCGCGGACAGGCCGGCGATCACATCGCGGGCGAATTCCCCGTCGAAGATTCCTGGTCGCGCCAGCGGTGCGCCACCGATCTTCTGGGTATCGACCGACGCGGTACGGATCGCCCCGACATCGGCTGCCGCAGCAACGGCTGCCGCGGTATCGACCGCCGCAGCAACGGCTGCCGCAACATCCCGCGCCAGGCGCAGGTCGGAAAACATCCAGCGCTGCGCCGGGTAGAAGAAGTTGCGGTAGCTCGGGCGCGAGTGCCCGGTGGGCGTGACGCTGGCGCCGCCGCGCAGGACCATCTGGTTGATCATGAACTTGCCGTTGTACTCGCCGAGAGCGGTGGCCGCCGGGCGAAACCCAGGGTAGGCGGCATAGGCGCTTTGCGTCCATTGCCAGGCCACGTCGTCGACCTGTTCGAGCAGGCCGCTGCTGGCGGCGTGCTCCCATTCCGCCTCGCTCGGTAGGCGCGCGTCGGCCCAGGTGGCATAGGCCGCGGCCTCGTAGTAGCTGATATGGGTTACGGGCGCATCCGGGTCGAGCGGTTGCAGGCCGCGCAGGCTCATCGTCTGCCAGTGGCCGTCGAGTCGCTGCCAGTACAAGGGCGCTTGCCATTGCTCGGCCTGGGCCAGCGCCCAGCCGTCCGCCAGCCACAACTCGGCGCGCCGGTAACCGTCCGCTTCGATAAAGGCCAGCCATTCGCCGTTGCTCACCAGTCGGTCGCCGATCTCGAACGGCTGCAGGTAGCAGGTATGGCGCGGGCCTTCGTTGTCGAAGGCGAAGCCGTCGCCGCCATGCCCCACCTCGATCAAACCGCCCGACACGGGCACGAAGCGTCCGCGCCGACCGGCTGCATCCGCCGGCCAGTGTTCGGCATAGGCCGGCTTGAGCGGC
>CBIHQF010000150.1:0-7847 GCA_966211665.1 uncultured Pseudomonas sp.
GTTGAGCGCAGCGATACCCAGGGCGCCGATACCCGGGTATCGCTTCGCTCAACCCAGGCTACCATTGGGTGACTTTGATCGTTCCCACATAGAGGCGTCGAACCGTCCAGGTGGGAACGATCAGCTGCCCCGGTAGCCCGGATAAGCCTTGGCGCCATTCGGGATGGCCCGTGCAATCACCAGCGATGCTCCGGATTGCATCCGGGCTACAGAATCTATCGATCCAGCCCATATTCCTCGGCCAATAGCGCGGCCACGGCAGCGCTTGAATCGAGTATCTGCAGGCGTTGCGCGGCCAGCTCCGGCGCCAGGCGAAACGGCGGCACCGTATCGAAGATCGCGATGCGCTCCAGCAGCGGACTGTCGAGCAACTCAGTACCAGCAGTGAACAGGCCATGCACCGCGCCGGCGAGAATCTGCTTGGCTCCGGCGGCATGACAGGCCTGGGCGGCGCGCAACAGGGTGCTGCCGGTGCTGATCAGGTCATCGATGATGACTGCCGTCTTGCCCTGAACATCGCCGATCAGCAACGAATCGGTGACTATGTCGTCGCGTCTGTGCTTGGCCATATAGGCGCTCGTCACCGGCCGGCCGAGGCGTTGTTGCAGGGCATGACGGAACTGTTCGGCGCGCTTGATCCCGCCGGTGTCGGGGGACACCGCCACCACCTCGACATCCATCGTCTGTGCCGCGAAATACTCAGCGAACAACTCGGTGCCCTGCAGGTTCTGGCTGGGGATGCGAAAGGCGTTATCGAAGGCCGCGTCGTTATGCACCTCCAGCGTCAGCAGGCGGTCGACTCCACAGGCCTCGAACATGGCCGCGACATAGCGGCTGACGATCGGGTCCTGGGGTTGGGTGCGGCGCTCTTTGCGGCCATAGCAGAGGTAAGGTGCGACCACCTGCACCCTCCGGGCGCCGGCATCTTTCAGGGCACCGCAGAAGAACAGCAGATGACAGAGCTTGTCGTTGCCGCTTTGTCGGTTATCGCCATGCAACGAGTGGAACACCACCGCTTCACGCCCAGCCACCGGCTGCAACGGCCTGCTCTTGTGCTCACCGTCCTCGTACAGACGTTCCTCATATTCGGCCAGTTGGCAGCCGAGGTGCTGAGCCACGCGAGCGCCATAGGCCTGACTGCCTCTCAGGGCGAACAGCAAGGGACCGGGTTTGCTCATGACGGCGACTCCTGTAAGGGCGGCAAAAGCGTTGGACAGCCTGTCCGGAGAGCTTATATAGACACCGACGAACTGTCGCTTGATGCACATCAACACAACCGCCTTCGTCGAAGCGCATGGTGTAAGTGCTGTACGGCTTATCCGCAGGCGTTGCTCAAGGAAAGCCGACCCTTTTCATCCATCGATCGAGGAGGTATTCCATGAGTCAATTTCAACGCCTGTTGCTGGTCGCCGATCCGCAGATGCATCATTCGCCCGCGCTCCAGCGCGCCGCCGCCCTGTCCCAGGCATCAGGGGCTGCGCTACATATCCTGACCCTGGTCGAGCCGTTCTCGACCTTGCCGTTGCTGGACAAAAGCATTCAGGAGCTGACCCGTGAAGCTCGCTTGCAGGATTGCCGTGACTGGCTCAAGGACGAGGTCGGCCTATTGCACAGTAAAGGCCTGGAAGTTACCAGTGAGGCCATTTGGACCAGCCAGCCGCTCAAGGAAATCCTCGTGCATGTGGCGGAGATGCCGGTCGATCTGCTGATCAAGGACCTGCAGCACGAGCCGACGCTCAAGCGTGCTTTTGTCACCCCACTGGACTGGCACCTGCTGCGCGAATGCCCGGTACCCGTGCATCTGGTCGGTGTCGCAAACAATCCGCTGCCGCGCAAGGTGGTCGCCGCCGTCGATCCTTCGCATCCGGAAAGCGCGAGCTGTGACCTGAACGATCGGATCATCGTGGCGGCTAATGGCCTGGCCCTGCAATGCGACGCGGAACTGCATTTGTTGCATACCTGCGACCTGTCGCCGGCCTTTCTCGCCGAAGCGGGCACTGCGACTGCAGCTTGCGTAGATATGCTCGATGAATTGCGCCAGTCACAGGCGGCATCCTTTGCGGATCTGGCGGAGCGTTATGGTGTTCCGGCCGAGCGCCGGCATTTCCTTATAGGTCCGCCAATTCATACGATTGCCGGCTTTGCGGCGCGTAACCAGATCGATGTGCTGGTGATGGGCAGGGTGCAGCGTAAGGGACTGGACAAGCTGATCGGCAGTACCACCGAACACCTGCTTTATCAGGTGCCTTGCAGCATTCTGGCGATTGCGCTTTAGTCTCGTAAAAATGCCCGGGAGCCATTTTTAACGTCGTTCGGCGACGGCATATATAAAAGCCCCTGAGCTTATCGGCACAGGGGCTGGGGCCATTGCCGGCGTTCAGCTGGCTTTTACCGGAATGACCTGCTCCGGTTTGCTGGCCTCGGGCTTCTTCGGCAGGCTGATGCTCAGCAGGCCTTTGCTGTATTGGGCGGCGATCTGCTCGGTATCGATGCCCGGGGGCAGGCTGAAGATGCGCTCGAAGCTGCCGTAGTGGCGCTCTGAAAGGTAGTAGTCTTTGTTCTTTTCCTCCGTTTCCTGGTTTTTCTCGCCCTTGATGATCAGGTTGCCGTTGGACACTTTGATCTCGATATCCTTCTCATCCATGCCGGGTAGTTCGGCGGTGATTTCGAAGCTCTTTTCCTTCTCCGCGATATCCACGGCCGGAATGCTCTGACCGATCAAATCCCGCCGCCAGAAGGGCTCCACGTCGAAGGGCCGACGCCCGAACGGTAAGTGCAGTGGGGCGCGGGTGAAGTCATCGAATAGATGATCGACCTGGCGACGCAGGCTTTCGAAAAGATTGCGCGGCTCTGCCAGGGCTGGGCTCTTAGTGGGGGTTTCCTCGCTTTTCACCGGCAGTTCTTTTGCAGTGCTAGACATTTTCGTCCCCTCCGTAGGGAGTGTCCGGGATTGGACGGATTTAGTCTGCGACGGGACTTGCGGCGCCACTTTGATCTCGATCAAACAGCGCTGAGTACAATTATCGGATTCATTGACCCGGATCAAACTAGTTGCCTCGACTGCGGCCTAGCCTGGAAGCAAATCGACCAGAGCGGGAGAGTGGTGATGCACGTTATACCGAGCATTTGCACATTCTGCGGGGTCGGTTGCGGCATTGGCCTGCGTATCGAAAACGACCAGGTCGTCGGCGTCGAACCGCAACCGGGCCATCCCGTCAGCCAAGGCCAGCTGTGCGCCAAGGGTTGGGCCACCAGCTACGCCATCGCGCCGACCGAGCGCATCAGCCAACCGCTGATCAAGGAACACGGGCGCTTTCGCCCGGCCAGTTGGGAAGAGGCGTTGACGCGGGTCGCAGAGGCCTTTCGCACGGCGCTGGACGAGGGCGGGCCGGGTGCGGTGGGTTTGATCAGTTGCGCCCGTGCCAGCAATGAAGATAACTACGCCGCGCAGAAATTCGCCCGGGCGGTACTCAAGAGCAACAACATCGACCACTGCGCGCGCATCTGCCACAGCCCCTCGGTGGCCGGTTTGTCGCGCACCCTGGGTTCGGGGGCTATGAGCAATAGCATCGCCGATCTCGACCAGGCCGATCTGATTCTGGTGATAGGCGCCGATGTCACCGAGAACCACGCGATCATCGGTGCGCGCATGCTGCGCGCCCAGGCCCGGGGCGCCACCCTGGTGGTGATCGATCCGCGCAAGACGCGCCTGGCCCGGCTCGCCGATATCCATCTGCAAGTGCGTCTGGGCAGCAATATCGCGCTGCTCAACGGCCTGCTGCGGATCATCCTCGACAACGGTTGGGAGAACCGCGCATTCATCGCCGAGCGTTGCGAGGATATCGAACCGCTGCGCCGGCATCTGGCCGGGCTGACGCCGGAGCAGAGCAGCGCCATGAGTGGCATTGCCGTCGCCGACCTGGAAAAACTGGCCTATCTCTACAGCCACGCCAAAGCCGCCTTTATCGCCTATGGCATGGGCATCACCCAGTTCCAGAGCGGTACCAACAATGTGATCGCGGTATCCAACCTGGCGCTGGCCTGCGGCCAGATCGGCCGCCCCGGCACCGGCATCAACCCGCTGCGTGGGCAGAACAATGTCCAGGGCGCCTGCGATATGGGCTGCCTGCCCAACGTCTATCCCGGTTACCAGGATGCCGCCGACCCGGCGGTGCAGGCCAAGTTCGCCGCGGCCTGGGACTGTGAGCCGGCGCAAGCGCCGGGGCTGACCTCCCTGGGCATGATGCACGCGGCGCGGCAGGGCGAGTTGCGCACGTTGATGATCATGGGCGAAGACCCCTTACTGACCGACCCGGACCAGAATCAGGTGGCGAGATCCTTCGCCGCCCTGGATTGCCTGGTGGTGGTGGAACTGAGCCTGACCGAAACCGCCAAGCGCGCCGATGTGCTGCTGCCGGCCGCATCGTTCGCCGAGAAGGACGGCACCTTCACCAATTGCGAGCGCCGCGTACAACGCATTCGCCGAGCCATAGCGACGCCGGGGCTGGCCCGCGGCGACTGGCAGATACTCGGCGAGCTGGCGGCGCGCATGGGCTATCCGGGCATGCTGTGGCGCGATAGCGAGGCGGTATTCGATGAAATGGCCGCGCTGACGCCGATCTTTTCCGCCATGAGTTACCCGGCGCTGGATGCTTGTCATGGCCTGCAATGGCCCTGTGACAGCGAGCACCCGCAAGGTACGCCGGTTCTTCACCAGCAGCGTTTCCCTCTGGGGCGCGGACGCTTTTTCGCCGTATCCCAGGTCGATGTCGACGAGCTGCCGGACGCCGAGTACCCGTTCGCCCTCACCACCCATCGCCTGCATTTTCACTACGGTTGCGGCTCTATGACACGCAAATCGCCGCTGCTGGAGCGCGAAACACCCGCGGGGTTGCTGTTCATGAACCCCGCGGACGCCGCGAAACTCGGTCTTAGCCAGCACCAGGGCGTGCGCGTGCGTTCGCGCCGCGGCTTTCTGGAGACCCGCGTGCAGCTCAGTGACGATCTGCCCAGAGGCACCCTGGGCATGCCCTATCACTTCAGCGAAGCCCCCTGTAACCGCTTGACCAACAATGCCCAGGACCCGATCAGCAAAATGCCCGAACTCAAGGCTTGCGCGGTAGCGGTCGAAGCGCTGCTACCCGGCCAAGCGCCCAATCCGCGGGCCGGTACACTTGAGGTGAATAGCTATGCAAGCCTATAGCCTGCTGCGCCCGCAGGATTTGCGCGCTCATCTGGCGCGCGAGCGCCGCGTCTATGAAGCGCGCCCGGACGGGCAGGGCGGGCTGCATTGGCAATTGGTCAGCAGCCAGGACTTCGCTGCCTTTGCGCCGCCGCGCGAGCCGCCGCCGTTTTCCGCCAAGAGTTTCTTCTTCGCCGAGCGCGAGCTGCTGTTCCGTTTCGATGGCGGCCAGTTCTATTCGGCCATGCCGCAGGTGCAGCCACAAGTACTGTTCGGCCTGCACGCCTGCGACCTGGAGGCGGTGGTCTACCAGGATCGCTTCTTCGCCGATGATCCGCATTACCAGGCGCGGCGGCAGGCCACTTTGCTGATCGGCGTCGACTGCCTGCACAGCTGCAGCGGCGGCTTCTGCAGCATTCTGGACAGCGGCCCGGCGGTACGCGAACGGAGCGCCGATCTGATCCTGATGCCGCGCGACGAGACGCATGCCGGTTGGCTGTTGCTGGTCGCCAGCGACGCCGGCCGCAAGGCTTTGCAAGGCCTCAGCCTGCCCAGGGCGCCGGATGACTGGAGGGCCGAACGAGCCGCGCATCGTGCGGTGGTGGTCCGCGAACAGGGCGAGCAGGGCGAAATAGTCGAAGGCATCGCCGCGCTGAATGCCGGGGCGATCAGCCACGCTACCTGGGACAGTTTGGGCCTGCGCTGCCTGGGCTGCTCGGGTTGCACTTCGGTATGTCCGACCTGCTCCTGCTATGCACCGCTCGATCAACCTTGCGCGGGCGAGGGCGCGCAGCGCGAGCGGGTATGGGATTCCTGCCTGTATCAGGGTTTTCAGCAAGAGGCCAGCGGCCATAACCCCAGCGCAACCGCGGGCCAGCGGGTGCAACGGTTCTGGTCGCACAAGTTCGGCGATGGTTTCAAGGCCCGTTTCGAACACTACGGTTGCGTCGGCTGCGGGCGCTGCGACCGTGTCTGCCCCGGCGGAATCGGCGTGCACGGGGTCATGCAACGAGTGACGCAATCATGATCGACTCCACTCCACGTAGCCTGTCGTTGCTCGATCACTATGCCGACGGCGAAGACACTCGCCACTTCAACCTGCGTATCGAACAGCCACGGCCCGACGATCGGAGCGTTATGCCTGGCCAGTTCTTTATGCTCAGCCTGCCCGGCGTAGGCGAGGCGCCCTTCACCTATCTCAACCCGCCAACTGCGGATGGTCGTTTCAGCGCCCTGGTGAGGCGTACGGGGCGACTCACCGATGCCCTGTTCGAGCAACCGGTCGGGGCTGTCCTGGGCTATCGCGGCCCCTTTGGCCGGGGTTGGCCGCTGTTCTTTCGCAACAGCCGGATTTTGCTGGTGGCCGGCGGTTGCGGCCTGGCGCCGCTCGCCGGGGTGATCGATGAAGCTGCGCGGCACAACCTGCCAGCGCAGTTGAGCGTGATTTACGGCGCACGACATACCGCCGCCCAGGTGCTGGAACGCGAACGCGCGCGCTGGCGGCAGACCCTGAGCTTTATTGAGACCTTTGACCAGGCCTCGCCCGGACAACGCCAGGGCACACCGATCGAGCATTTCGATCAGGTGTTCGCCGAGCAGGCGCCGGATGCGCTGTTGTGCTGCGGCCCGGAACCGCTGATGTTGGCCAGCGCCGAGGCCTGCCTGCAGCGCGGCATTGCGCCGAACAGGATCTGGCTTTCCCTGGAGCGACGCATGCACTGCGCCGACGGGCTCTGCGGCCATTGCTACCTGGGCACCAGTTATGTCTGCCAGGACGGCCCGACCTACCGCTACGACCTCTATCTGCGGCTGTCGGCCAATAGCTGCTCACCATCCAGCGAAGCGCATTACCGGCTTTGCTGAGCGAGCAATGCATGAAGGAGTCCAATATGAGTCGCCCAATAAGGCGTTCGAAGATCATCGAGAAATCGCCCAGCGACTGGCCCGTCGAACCGAACTGGCGGGACAGCCCCGCAGCGCGCGAGGCATTCTCCTGGCACACGGAAGCGGCGGCACTGAGCGGTCTGCCGGATGGAGGGTTGAATCTGGCCTTCGAGGCCGTGGATCGGCATGCCCTGGGCGAACATCGGCGGCATGTGGCACTGCGTATCCTGCAGCGCAACGGCGGCCGTAGCGATATCAGTTACGGCCAGTTGAACAGCCTGAGCAACCGCTTCGCCAATGTGTTGAAGGGCCTCGGAGTCGGCCCTGGCGAACGGGTGTTCCTGCTCTGCGGGCGCGGCCTGGAATTGCACCTGGGCATGCTCGGCAGCTTGAAGAACGGCTGTGTGGTATCGCCGCTATTTTCCGCCTTCGGGCCCGAGCCGATCGAAACCCGGTTGCGCCTGGGCGAGGGCGCGGTGTTGCTGACCAGCGAAACCCTGTACTGGCGTAAGGTGGCGAAAATTCGCGAGCGCTTACCGGCGCTCAAACATGTATTGCTCTACGACATGGACGTCGGTGTGAACACGCCGGTCGAAGGTGCGCACAACCTGTATCAGTTGCTGGGGGACGCCGCCGAAACCTTCCCGATAGCCCAGACGACGCCTGACAGCCCGGCGCTGTTGCATTTCACCAGCGGTACCACCGGCGCGCCCAAGGGCGCGTTGCATGTACACGGGGCGGCGTTGACCCATCTGGTTACCGGCAAGTACGCCCTCGACCT
>CBIHQF010000151.1:0-7828 GCA_966211665.1 uncultured Pseudomonas sp.
CCAGCAGCGCATGCTGGATATCCTGCAATTCAAGCTGGACGTGCTCTGGAGCATGCTCGATGCGATGAGCATGGCCTACGAGCTGCAGCGTCCGCCTTATCACACGGTGACTAGTGAACGGGTCTGGCATAGGGGCATACCGCTGTGACGGGATTGAACAATCAATCGGTGCGCACGGCGCACCCTACGCCGGCGGCGACCATCCCGGTAGGGTGCGCCGTGCGCACCGCTGCGGAGTCGATCGCATGAGCCAACCATTTGTCAGCAAGGTCCCCAAACTGCGCCGCGGCTTTCGTCTGCAATGGGAGCCGGCCCAGAGTTGTCATGTGCTGCTGTACCCGGAAGGCATGATCAAGCTCAACGACAGCGCCGGGGAAATCCTCCAGCGGGTCGACGGCGAGCACAGCGTGGCGCAGATCATCTCGGCATTGCGCGGGCGGTTTCCGGACGTGCCGGGGTTGGACGAAGACATCCTGGCCTTTTTGGAGGTAGCCAATGCCCAGTTCTGGATCGAGCTGCACTGACCGTCAGGTGCCCAAGGCCGGCCCGCCCCTGTGGCTGCTGGCCGAGCTGACCTATCGCTGCCCGTTGCAGTGCCCGTATTGCTCCAATCCGCTGGATTTCAGCCAGCAGGGCCAGGAATTGACGACCGCCGAGTGGATCGAGGTGTTCCGCCAGGCCCGCGAGCTGGGCGCGGCGCAGTTGGGCTTTTCCGGCGGCGAACCGCTGGTGCGCCAGGACCTGGCCGAGCTGATCAAGGCCGCCCGCGATCTAGGCTACTACACCAACCTGATCACCTCCGGCATCGGCCTGAGCGAAGCGCGTATCGCCAACTTCAGCGAGGCCGGGCTGGATCATATCCAGATCAGCTTTCAGGCCGCCGACGAGGAGGTGAACAACCTGCTCGCCGGCTCGAAAAAAGCTTTCGCCCAGAAGCTGGCCATGGCCCGCGCGGTCAAGGCCCATGGCTACCCGATGGTGCTGAATTTCGTCACCCACCGGCACAACATCGACAATATCGAACGGATCATCGAACTGTGCCTGGAGCTGGAGGCCGACTTCGTCGAGTTGGCCACCTGCCAGTTCTACGGCTGGGCCGAACTCAACCGCGCCGGCCTGCTGCCGACCCGTGCCCAGTTGGAAAGGGCCGAACGCGTCACCAACGAATGGCGCGCCAAACTGGCCGCCGAAAACCACCCGTGCAAGCTGATCTTCGTCACCCCGGACTATTACGAGGAGCGGCCCAAGGCCTGCATGAACGGCTGGGGCAACCTGTTCCTCGACATCACCCCGGACGGCACCGCGCTGCCATGCCACAGCGCACGGCAGTTGCCGGTGCAGTTCCCCAGCGTGCGCGAGCACAGCATCGAGCATATCTGGCACCGCTCCTTCGGCTTCAATCGCTTTCGCGGCGACGACTGGATGCCCGAGCCCTGCCGTTCGTGCGACGACAAGGCCAAGGACTTCGGCGGCTGCCGCTGCCAGGCGTTCATGCTCACCGGCGACGCCACTAACGCCGACCCGGTGTGCAGCAAGTCGGCGCACCACGGCATCATCCTCGCCGCGCGCCAGCAGGCCGAAGATGCGCCGCTGGGGCTGGACGAGTTGCAGTTCCGCAACGACAAGGCCTCGCGAATCATATGCAAGGTGTAGGCTGTGCCGTGCACAACGATCCCGATCTTATTTGGAGTGCGGATCAAGCCGCGGCGGCCAGTGCCGATTTCGCCGAGCTACACGTCGCCCATGGCGGACTGCTGTGGGTGGCTTTCGATCCGCAGCGGGCCCGTTGCGGGCTGTTCTTCTGGCGTGACGGTCAGGCCCGCGAGTTGACCCCGCCCGGCTATTCGGTGCGCAGCCGGGTCTACGAATACGGCGGCGGTGCCTGTTGCGCCACCGACCAGGGCGCGGCCTTCGTCAACGAGGCGGACCAGCAGGTCTACCTGCTGACGTCCATTGATGTTGGCGCGCACAGCGCACCCTACGCGCTGACCGCTCGAGCGGATTGCCGTTACGGCGATCTATCCTTCGTCTCCGCCTGGCAGGCGCTGCTGGCCGTGGAGGAAAGCCACGAGAGGGCCGGGGTAATCCATCGCCTGGTGCGTATCGGTCTGGACGGTAGCCGCCAGGTGTTGCTCGCGGGGGCCGATTTCTATGCCGGTGCGGTGGCAAGCCGCGATGGCCGGCAGCTGGCCTGGATCGAATGGGACCGGCCCAGCCTGCCCTGGGTCGCCACGCGGCTATGTCGGCGTGAAGACAGCGGCGCGGTCAGCGTGCTGGCTGGCGGGCAGGGCGATCAATCGTTGCAGCAGCCGCGCTTCGACGAGGAAGGGCGGCTTTGGGTGTTAAGTGATCGGCATGGTTGGTGGCAGCCTCAATGTGTCGATGGCATGAACGAGAGTGCCCACGACGCCCCCTACGATCATGCGGCCGCCCCCTGGCAACTGGGTGGCTGCAGCTACCTGCCGTTGACAGGCGACGCCATGTTGCTCAGCCGTTTCGAGCAGGGTGTCGGCGTGCTGGTAGAGTGCGCCGCGCGCACCGATGCGGTCGGCGCAGGTGCCAATGGTGCGCATGGCCTAGGCGGCCCCGCGTCACCCTACGAGCGGCGTCAGGCCGAGAGCTTCACCCGTTTTCGCGCCCTGGCGGCGGATGCCGGGCATTACTACTGCATCGCCGCTGCGCCGGATCGTCTGCCGGCGATACTGGCCATTGCCCGCGACAGTGGCGAGCTGGCCATTCTTGCGGGGGGCGAGCAGCCCATGGACGCCGGCCATCTGCCTCGACCACAGCTCTTTGACTGCGCGGTGGGCACTGGCGAGCGCTGCCATGGTTTTTTCTATATGCCGGTAGAGGGGATACCGGTAGAGAGGGGCGAGAGGTCGCCGCTGCTGGTCTTTCTCCACGGCGGCCCCACTTCGGCCTGCTACCCGGTGTTCGATCCGCGTATCGCCTTCTGGACGCTACGCGGTTACGCCGTGCTCGACCTCAACTACCGTGGCAGCAGCGGTTATGGCCGCGCCTATCGTCTGCGTCTGGCCGGGCAGTGGGGGGCGCTTGAGGTGGAGGATATCCGCGCCGCCGTTGCCAAGCTGGCGGGCGGGGGTGTCATCGACCCGGCGCGGGTATTCGTGCGCGGCGCCAGTGCGGGCGGCTACAGCGCCCTGTGCGCCTTGATAAGCGGCGGCTTTGCCGGTGGCGCCAGCCTTTACGGGGTCAGCGATCCCCTGGCGTTGCGCCAGGTGACGCACAAGTTCGAAGCCGATTATCTCGACTGGCTGATCGGTGACCCCGTGCGGGACGCCGAACGCTATGCGGCGCGCACGCCGCTGCTGCATGCGAACAAGATCGAGACGCCGGTGATCTTCTTCCAGGGCGGCCGGGATGCGGTGGTGCTGCCGGCACAGACCGAATCCATGGTCGCCGCCCTTGGCGCACGCGGCCTGGCGGTGGAGTATCACCTCTATCCCGAGGAGCGCCACGGCTTTCGCCAGGCCGGCACTCAGGCCCATGCGCTGGAGCATGAATGGCGTTTCTACCAGCGCCTGCAGGCTACGCCGGGCTGAAGCGCAGCAGTGTCTTAAACGCACGCCCTCCGACTCTGGTTGCATTGCATTGGCAGGCGAATGCAGTAGGCTGATAGCCGTTTAGAACGACAAGAAATAGGCTGGGGCATGAGCGCCGATATCAGTTTGCATCGTAAATTCGTTTCGCCGGAAATCGTCTTCGGCGCCGGCTGCCGGCACAGTGTCGGCAATTACGCCAGTAACTACGGCGCACGCAAGGTGTTGCTGGTGTCGGATCCGGGTGTCATGGCTGCCGGTTGGGTCGCCGATGTGCAGGCCAGCTTGCAGGGGCAGGGGATCGAGCACTGCCTGTATACCCAGGTATCGCCGAATCCGCGCTCGGAGGAGGTGATGACCGGTGCCGAGTTGTATCGCAGCCAGGGCTGCAACGCGATAGTCGCGGTCGGCGGCGGCAGCCCGATGGATTGCGCCAAGGGCATCGGTATCGCCGTGGCCCATGGCCGCAATATCATCGAGTTCGAGGGCGTCGATACCCTGCGTGTGCCGAGCCCGCCGCTGATCCTGATCCCGACCACGGCCGGCACCTCGGCCGATGTCTCGCAGTTCGTGATCATTTCCAACCAGGACGAGCGGATGAAGTTCTCCATCGTCAGCAAGGGCGCGGTACCCGACGTGTCGCTGATCGACCCGGAAACCACCCTGAGCATGGACCCGTTCCTCTCCGCCTGTACCGGCATCGACGCCCTGGTGCATGCCATCGAAGCTTTCGTCTCCACCGGCGCCGGCGCCTTGACCGATGCCCACGCGCTGGAGGCGATGCGCCTGATCAACGGCAACCTGGTGGCGATGATCGCCAACCCGAACGATATCGCCCTGCGCGAGAAAATCATGCTCGGCAGCATGCAGGCCGGCCTGGCGTTCTCCAACGCCATCCTCGGCGCGGTGCATGCGATGTCGCACAGCCTGGGCGGCTTCCTCGATCTGCCGCACGGGTTGTGCAACGCGGTGCTGGTCGAGCATGTGGTGGCGTTCAACTACAACGCCTCGCCCGAGCGCTTCAAGAAAGTGGCCGAGACGCTCGGTATCGACTGTCGCGGGCTCAACCACGCGCAGATCCGCCCGCAGCTGATCGAGCATCTGATCCGCTTCAAGCAGGCGGTGGGCTTCCACGAAACCCTCGGCTTGCACGGTGTCGGCACCAGCGACATTCCGTTCCTCTCGCGCAATGCCATGCAGGACCCGTGCATCCTCACCAATCCGCGGGATTCGACCCAGCGCGATGTCGAGGTCGTGTATGCCGAAGCCCTCTGACGATCAGCGTCAGGCGCTGAATGCGCTACTCGGGCTGGGCGGCCATTCGGTACGCAAGAGCCACTACCCCGAACTGTTGGCGCGTTTGGAGGAACTGGAAGCGGAGCGCAATCGCTATAAATGGCTGTTCGAGCATGCGGTGCACGGCATCTTCCAGGCCAGCCTGCAGGACGGTATGCGCGCCGCCAACCCGGCGTTGGCGCGCATGCTCGGCTACGACGACCCGCAACAGGTGCTCTGGTCGATGAGCGACCTGCAGCATTTGTTCGTTGGGGGCGTGGAGGAATTGCAGCGGATTCGCCAGGTGCTGACCACCGAGCCGGGGTTGTTCTGGTACGAAACCCAGTTGCGGCGCCAGGATGGCAGCGTCATCGACGTGCTGATGAACCTGCTGCTCAAACCCGATGCGCAGGGCTTGTTCGAGGGCTTCGTCGCCGACATCACCGAGCGCAAGCAGGCGCAGCAGCGCTTGCAGCAACTCAACGACGAACTGGAGCAGCGGGTGGGCGCCCGCACCGCCGAATTGCAGGAGGTCAACCGCCATCTGCTGGAGCAGATCGTCGAGCGCAAACGCATCGAACGGGCGCTGCGTGAGGCGCGTGACGCCGCCGAAGCCGCCAACCTGAGCAAGGACAAATACCTGGCGACCGCCAGCCACGACCTGCTGCAGCCGCTGAACGCCGCGCGGCTGTTGATCTCCACCCTGCGCGAGCGCAGCTTGCCGATGGCCGAGCACAATCTGGTCGAGCGCAGCCATCAGGCCCTGGAAGGCGCCGAGGATTTGCTCACTGATCTGCTGGACATCTCCAAGCTCGATCAGGCGGCGATAAAACCCGATATCGATGTGTACCGCCTGGAAGAATTGCTCGCGCCCCTGGCCTCGGAATTCCAGCCGGTGGCTGCCGCCGAGGGGCTGAGCCTCAAGGTGCGCATCGCTTCTTACACGATCAGTACGGACTTCCGTTTGCTCACGCGGATTCTGCGCAACTTTCTCAGCAATGCCTGCCGCTATACCGAGCAGGGCGGCATTCTGCTCGGTGCCCGCAAGCGCGGGGACTTTATCGAGATCCAGGTATGGGACAGCGGGCGTGGCATTCCCGAGGATCAGCAGGAGCGGGTGTTCCTCGAGTTCAATCAACTGGACACCGGTCGCGCCGCGGAGCGCCGTGGGGTCGGTCTCGGCCTGGCGATCGTCGACCGCATCGCGCGCATGCTCGGCTATCCGGTCAAGGTCCGCTCGCAACCGGGGCGCGGCTCGGTGTTCAGTATCCGCGTGCCGTTGGCGGAACAATTGGCGATGGCGCCGGTTGCACCACTGCCACGCGCATCCGTTGGCGATCCGTTGCCTGGGCGGCGCTTGTTGGTATTGGACAATGAGCTGAGCATTCTTCACAGCATGGCCGCGTTGCTCGGGCAATGGGGCTGCGAAGTGGTCACGGCGGTCGACCAGCAGGCCGCTCTGGAGGTGTTGGGCACACAGGCGCCGGACTTGATTCTGGCGGATTTTCACCTCGATCACGGGGTGACCGGCAACCGGGTGGTGCAGGCATTGAGGGGGCACTACGCCTGTGAAATTCCCGCGGTGATCATCACCGCCGATCGCAGCGATCAATGCCGCCGCGAGTTACAGCAGATGGGCGTGCCCTTGCTCAATAAACCGGTGAAACCCGCCAAGCTGCGGGCGGTGCTGAGTCAGATGTTGTGCGGGCCGGATTCCTGAGTCGGCAGGGGGAACGCTTGAGTGTTTGCCTAGTCGAATTAAAGGTCGATAAGGAGAACAACCATGCTAAAACCATCATTTTTCCGTCGTTTGGCCGCATCTTTGGCGGTTTTCCACTTGCTGCTGGTTGTCCAGATCCCCATGGCCAATGCAGCGATGATCGGCACCCCCGAGGTGCTGAGCGAGCAGCGACAATCGGTCGATCGCCAGCAGTTGCTCGGCATGCTCGATGACCAGGGTGTGCAGGAAAAGTTGCTCGCCATGGGTGTCGACCGTGCGCAAGTCGAAGAGCGGATCAACAGCCTGACCAACGCTGAGTTGGCGCAATTCAATCAACAACTGGCCGAAGCGCCCGTCGGTGCCGGCGCGGGTGTTCTAGGGGTGATCGTATTGTTCTTGGTGATCTTCATCGTCACGGATATGCTCTGCGCAACCAATATCTTCAGTTTCGTAAAATGCATAAATCGCTGAGTGCCAGTCGCCTTTTTCCATTCGCGTTAATTCTTTTGCTTGCAGCCTGTGCGAGGTCTCCGATGTTACCGCCGGAGACCTCGCGTCTGCCTGAACGGGTCGAATTGAGCGATGTCCCGTTTTTCCCTCAGAGGGCCTATCAATGCGGGCCGGCGGCGCTCGCCACCATGCTCAATCAGCGTGGGGTGATCACCAGCCCGGGCCTGCTCAAGGATCAGGTATTCATCCCCGGCCGCGAGGGCAGTCTGCAGATCGAAATGGTCGCTGCGGCGCGTACTCACGACATGCTGGTCTATCCGTTGCAGCCGCGCCTGGAGGCCGTGCTCGCCGAGGTGGCGGCGGGCAATCCGGTGCTGGTGTTGCAGAACCTGGCGCTCGACTGGTACCCCATGTGGCATTTTGCGGTGGTCGTCGGTTACGACCGGCGGGAACGGACCCTGATCCTGCGCTCCGGTACGACGCGGCGCTGGCTGACCGACTTCGGCACTTTCGACAAGACCTGGGCGCGCGGCGGACGCTGGGCCGTGCTGACATTGCCCGCCGATACGTTGCCCGCGCAGGCCGAATTGCGCACCTGGCTCAAGGCCGCCAGCGATCTTGAGGAGACCGGGCGCGCCGATGCCGCGCAGCGCGCCTACCGCACTGCGGTGCGGCAATGGCCAGACGAATCCATCGCCTGGTTTGCCCTGGCCAACAGCCGTTACGCCAGCGGCGATACTTCGGGCGCCGAAAGCGCGCTGCGCGAGAGCCTGACGCGTCAGCCGGATTTCGCCGCCGGTTGGTTCAATCTGTCCCAGGTGCT
>CBIHQF010000152.1:0-7821 GCA_966211665.1 uncultured Pseudomonas sp.
GCCGTCACCATCAACACCGGCAGGCTGATGGAGTCATGGCTCCGGCGCAGAATGGCCAGCACTTCAAGGCCGTCCATTTCCGGCATCATCATGTCGAGCAATACGAGGTCGGGCGCCTGTTCGGCGACCATTTGCAGCGCCTGCTTGCCACTCAACGCCTGGCTACAGCGATAGCCCTGCCGGCTCAGACGCTTGGCCAGCAACTGGCAGTTGGTCGGGCTGTCGTCGACGATCAGAATCGCCGCGTCCTTATTCTGGGTCGTCATAGGCCTCGCCCAGATGATTACGGATCTTGCTCAGCAACCGTGGAAAATTGATCGGTTTGGTTTCGTAATCGTCGCAACCGGCCGCCAAGGCCTTTTGTTGATCTTCGAGCAAGGCATGAGCGGTCAGAGCGATGATCGGGATGCGCCGCT
The DNA here is from genome assembly GCA_966211665.1 of uncultured Pseudomonas sp. Classification (GTDB taxonomy): domain Bacteria; phylum Pseudomonadota; class Gammaproteobacteria; order Pseudomonadales; family Pseudomonadaceae; genus Aquipseudomonas. The sequence goes on from CBIHQF010000152.1 coordinate 417, forward strand.
GGGGGCCGCCCTTGATGATCCGCGTGGCCTGATAACCGTCCATTTCCGGCAGACTCAGATCCATCAGTATCAGGTTCGGCCGCAGGCTTTCCAGCAGGTCCAACGCGTGTACGCCATTGACCGCCCAGGCGGTTTTGAAGCCCTGACGTTTGAGCCGGCGCAACAGCATGTCAGCGTTCATTTCATTGTCTTCGACCACCAGTAGCAGTGCCACGGTTCAACTCCCCGAGCGTTTGCGGGCATCCCGCTGGTTATTCAGGATGGTCTCGATATTGTCGATCAACTCCTGCCTGCTGTAATCGCCTTTCTTGAGGATCATCTGGGTGTGCTGCAACAGCAGGCTTCGCTCTCTATTCGAAAGGTCATGGGCAGAGATGACGATGATCGGAATCTTGGCGAATTCCGGGTGTTTGCGCACTTCATCGATGAACTCGAAGCCATTCATCACCGGCATGATCAGGTCGAGCAGGATGATCATGGTGCCCTCCTCGCGCTGCAATGCCTCCAAGCCTCCGCGACCGTTCTCGGCTTTGATCAACCGATAGTCCATATCGGCCAGATAGGCATCCATCAGATTGCGCGTATGCAGATCGTCATCGATCAACAGGACCTTGTTGCTGGAGGATCTGCGGTAGTTCTTCAGGGTATCCAATAGTTTGCTCTTGCTGATCGGCTTGACCAGATAGTCGTCGGCGCCCAGGGCATAGCCCTTCTCCTTGTCGGCGACTATCGTATAAAGCACCACGGGAATGGACATGGTTTTGGCTTCGGCTTTCAGCTTCTGCAACACCTGCCAGCCGTCCATTTCCGGCATCAGAATATCCAGGAGCACGACATCGAAGTGCTCTTCCAGGGCCCTTTTCAAGCCTTCTTTGCCGGACATGACCGAATGGATCCGATAGCCGTGGCGGGACAATTGATGGCGCAGGATGTTATGCACCGCCTCATCGTCGTCGATCAGCAACAGCTGCGTTTGCTCCAAAATTCCGCCGGTCTCCGTCCAGACGGCATGCTTGAAATTCTGACTTTCGCTCTCGGCAAATAACTCTGCTGCATTCTCCATCTGCACGGGAAATTTCACGGTAAAGGTCGAGCCTTCGCCCACCTTGCTGTGCACCGCTATATCGCCACCCAGCATCTTCGCGTAGGAGCGGCTGATCGCCAGGCCCAGCCCGGTTCCGCCGTACTTACGGGTGGTCGAGGCGTCCGCCTGACTGAAGGGTTTGAACAGCCCCTCGAGACTTTCCGGGCTGATGCCGATGCCGCTGTCGCGCACGGTGAACTCGATCTGTTCGCCCACATCCTCCTGCACGCGCGTACAAGTCAGCTCGACTTGGCCCTGATAGGTGAACTTCACCGCATTGCTGAGCAGATTGAACAGGATCTGGCGAATCTTGATAACGTCGCCATGGATAATGCCGATCTCGCCTTCGACATCGATGTGCAGCTGGTTACCCCGCGACTCGGCCAGCGGCATGATGGTGCCGACCACATCCTGGATCAGATCGTCGGCATGGAAGGCCTCGATACTGAGGTCCATCTTGCCGGCTTCGATCTTCGACAGATCGAGGATATCGTTGATCAGGCTCAGCAGGTGCTTGCCCGCCGAGCGGATATTGTCGACATCGCCGGCCACTTCCACCCGGTCCAGCTCCACATCGCTCATTTCATCCTGGAGCATTTCGCTGTAACCGATGATCGCGTTCAACGGCGTGCGCAGCTCGTGGCTCATATTGGCGAGGAACTGGCTCTTGGCCTTGTTCGCGGCCTCGGCGCGGTTGCGCATGGCGATAAGATCCCGCTCGACCTCCTTGCGCTCACGGATCTCGGTTTCCAGTATTTCGTTCCACGAGCGGATCGACTCCTGCTTGGATAACTCCGCCAACATGGTATTGAGACTGTCGACCAGGGTGCCGACCTCGTCGTCGTTGTGTTTGACCGCACGCGCATTGAAATCCTTGGCCTTGGAAACCTGGGTCGCCCAACTCGACAAGGCGCTAAGCGGCCGAGTGATATGGCGATTGAGCCAGTAGGAGACCAGCGCCGTCAGCACCAGCAAGCCGCCGAACAAACCGAGAAACACCCGGTAGAGATTGTCTTTGACCTCCGTCCACTCATCCAGATCGGTCTGCAGGAACAAGCGCCCCTTGACCTCGTCGGCGACCACTATGGGCACCGAAGCGTAGTAATGGTCGTTCTCCAGCCACACCCGTTCGTGCTCGTACTCGCCCAGGTTCGCCAGGGCTTGGCTACCGACGCTATCGGGGTAAGTGGCAAAGATCGCCCCACCCTTCTGGATCAACGCCATTTGGATATGGCCATTGCCTTTTGCCGCCGCGAGGACATTTTTCGCCGCCTCGGCATCGTCGAAGGTCACCGCGGCGCGGCTGTTGTCGGCCAGCACCGTGGCCAGCACCTGCAAGTCGCGCTGGGTTTTCTGATGGAAATAGCTGTTGGCGAACCAGGTCAGTGACACCGCGCAGATCAGCAGCACCAGCAACGCATAACCGACGATGCTGAACTGCAACTTCTGTCGCAGCGAGGTTCTGCGCCACCAGGGCCGCCGATCATGGACAGGCTCGGACATTTACTTGACCCCCAACTGGATGAGTTGTGCATCTATCTTGAAGTCGGTCTTGTTCAGCAGGCTCTCGTTGATGCGAAAGCGGATAGTGTCGTTCTGCTCGAACAGCTCGATCAGCCCACCGTGGCGGATAAAGGGCGAGAATTCGCCGATGGTCAGCACCCGGGCCTCGTCGATTTTCGCCAGGATCGCGTCCGCGCCTTGGCGTTCCGAGTCGATCAGATAGAGCACATTGCAGCGTCCGAGGTCAGAAGCGCCGGTGTAGTGGCCCAAACGCAGAACCTTGACCCGACCTTGCGGCGTCTTGGAACCATCGATGGCATCCAGCGCCGAACCGAAGCGATCCTCGCCGAGCACGCAGACATTCAGGCCACCATCGCCCTGCAGCGCAGCTTCGGGGAAACGCACGAACTGCAGGAAGTTATAAATGTAGGAGGCTTTGATCTGATAGGCGATATCCGCCGCCTGGACCAGCAGCGACATGGCGCAGCTCAAGCCGACGCCAGGCAGCAAGCAACGCAAGCCGTTCGAACAACGCCCCGACCATAACCCCATGGGCTAGAACTCCTGGGTCAGGTAAAAGGCCAGATTGGGTTCCACCGCATTGGCCGCACTGGCGCCCCATTCGAAATGTTCGGAATCGCTGATCTGGCGCGCGACCAGTTGCAGCTGGGTTTTCGGCGCGGGGCGCCAGGCCAGGCTGAGGTTGCCCGCCCAATAGCTGGAAACCCGCTGCCCGGGCAGCTCACCGACATAGCGCAGGTAGGCGTTCAACTGCCAGCGCGGGTTGATGTCCCAGAGCGAAATCAACTGCAGCCTATCCCTCGGCATGTTGCCCTCTATCACCGCTGGGTCGGTCACACCAGCGCTGCCACGCGACAGCGATAGATCCATCTCGGCATGGCTGTAGTTCAGGCGTAGCAGCCAGTTGCTCAGGGCCTGGTAGCTCAGGGAGGTCTCGATGCCCTTGACGCTGCCGCTCATTTCATTGCCCAGGGTCGGCGGTTCGCGCGTCAACAAGTTATCGTATTCGGCCCAGTAGGCGGCGATATCCAGTTGCCAGCGCTCCTGCCACTGCTGACGCCAGCCCAGCTCATAGACGCTGGCGTATTCCGGTTTGAGATTTTGCCCGGCCACCAGGCCAGGCGGATTGAAGATATCGTGTTCCAGACGGGTCGGGGTGCGCACCGCCTTCGACCAGGCGGCCCAGATCAGCGCATCGTCGAAGGCATAGGAGGCGCGCACGCTGGGTTGCCACTCCTCATTGGAATAGTCGTTGCGCTCGTACTTGGTGCCGAAGATCAGATGCAGGCGATCATCGAGAAAAGCCATGTCGTCCTGGATAAAGGTGCTCATCAGCTCATCGCTGCGCTCCTCGGGAAGCAGCAGACCAGCCGGACGGGTTTCGATCTCATCGTCGATCTGCCGGTAACCGGCTCCGGCGACCAGCTCATGATTGCGCCAGCGCTGCAGCACTTGGTAGTCGAAGTTCCAGAGCTGACGCTTGTCGATCAGGCTGCGGGTTTCCAGGGTGGTGTCGTCGTAATAGAGCTGCAGCTCATGGGTTCGCTCAGTGGTCGGCGAGTACGCCCAGTCCAACTTAAGGTTGCCGCCATCGTGCGCTTGTCCGAGATCGCCGAGGCCGTGGTCCTTGGGCCCCAGATCGTCCTGGTAGATATCCCCCTGCAGGGTCAGATGGCCGTGCTCCGGCGAATCGCGGTCGAGGCGGAAACCCGATTGACGCATACGCGCGCCATCGTCGCGAAAGGCGCGGGAGGTAGGCCCGCTACCGCTGTCATTGCGCTCGATGAATTTGCCGTAGACCCTGGCGGTGGTCTGCTCGTCGATCCGCCAACCATAGCGCGCCTGGGCCAGACTGCGTTCCTCCAGGCCCGCGCCCAGTTTGACCTGACCGCCCAGGGTGTCGCGGCTGTCCTTGGTGATGATATTGATCACCCCGTTCACCGCGTTGGCGCCCCAGGTGGTGCCGCCGGGGCCACGAATCACCTCGATGCGCTCGACGTCTTCCAGCACCACATCCTTTTCTTCCCAGAGCACCCCGGAAAACAGCGAGCTGTAGATGCTACGGCCGTCGATCATGACCAGCAGCTTGTTGGCCGTGCGCGAATTGAACCCGCGAACGCTGATCGCCCACTTGTTGGCCTCCATGCGCGCCACCTCCACCCCTGGCACGTAACGCAGCGCCTCGGCGATATGGGTCACGCCCATGCGCCTGATTTCGTCCTGGGTGATCACGTAAACCGCGGCGGGCGCACGATTCAGCGACTCCGTCTTGCGCGACAGGGAGGTGATTTTCAGGGTCATCAGCTCGGCGAGACTGGTGCCCTTGATATCGAGTACCAGTTGCAGCGGCTCGGCGGTAACCAGGTCACTCAAACAGGTGCAGAACACCCCTATTAGCAAAGGTTTCATGGTGAGTTATTCCTAGCGCCACGGCCATACCATAAAAGGAGACTGTTAACGTTCAATCGGAGTTCAATGCTGGCCTGTTCGAGGCGATACGATGCAAAATACGAGGCAGAGAGCATGCCGGGCGTGCAAAACCAAGATTGTCTTGGCAAAGCGGAATGGGCGCGGTCGTTATGAAGGAAAGCCCATGGAATGGAGGATTCTCCAATACGCAATTGGAATCGGCGACAGATGAGTCGGCTTTGAGCGAGGCGTTTCAGTGGGTGTCGCGGGTCACAGCGGTTTAAACACCATCAACGCATAGATCGCCAACATGGCGACGAAGGCCGGAATGCCGAGCCAGAACCAGATACGCGCATATCGCCAGTAGCTTGCCGGCAACACCAGATCAGCAGCCAACGCGGCCGTCGCCAAGGCGCGCATGCGATATTGCAACCAGACCACCGGCAGCCAGCAACCCCCGGCCAAGGCATACAGCAGCAGGGTCCAGGCTATCCACGGGCTGCTCAGCGAATAGCCGGCGAGATGCAACATCCATAACCCCGTCAGCGGTTGCAGGATGATCGCCGGCGTAGTGAACAACCAATCGGCCAACACCACCAGACGACTCGTATAGGCGATGGCCCGCACATCGCCGCTGCGGTCGATCATCCATTTGTAGAAGGCGGTGCCGAAACCCACGCCCACCAACACGGTGGCGCTGAGAATATGCAGCCACTTAAGGCTTAGATAAAGCATCAACGTAATCCAACTTGGATATGCAGCCCTTCCAGTTCGGCCAAATACTCGTCGACGCTAAGCAGTCCCATGCAAGGCATGGCGCCGCGTTGTTCGAGGTTGCCGACAGCCAATTTGCGCGCCAGCGCCACAGCCGCCATGCAGGGGATATTCGGCCCATGGTTGTCCCTGGCGATCAGTTCCCAGCACAGACTCAAAGGCTGGCCGTCCGGGTCCAGTCCCTGCAACTTGACGAACATACCGCTCAGCCGGTCGCCGAAGGGTTCCACCAGCACCGCACAGCGATGCAGCAAAGCGGCCAGGGGCACACCGCTGCGCAGCAGGCCGCCGCGTACCAACCAGGACAGCAGCCAAGTGCCGAACTGGGTCACGCGCAAACCTACGCCTGCCGAGAAACGCACGGTGCGCGCGGTGGGATAGCGCGCGGGGAACAACTCAAGGTCGGGGATATCGCAGTTACCCAGCCAACGCCGGCCCAGTGGTGCGGGGAAGTCATGAGCCGCCAGATCCTGCCAACCATAGACGTTGCGCCACTGGCCATCGCGCCATTGGCGAAACGGCTTGCCGCAATAGTTGAGCACCGCCGCCAGGGTCGACACGCCCGGGGTTTTCTCCGAGGAGCTGATGCCGTGCCAGATGCTGTCCAGACGGCTGAAGCGCGGCAGCAACTTATCGATCACCGCGGCGCTCAAGGCCGGTACCGAACTGACGCCGCTGCTGACCAGCACATCGGCCTGGCGCGCCGCCTGATCGAGTGCGCCGATGCCGCAGGCGAATTCGCGGGCATCGGCCAGATCGAGGTAGTGCACGCCGGCTGCGATAGCCGCCTGCGCCACGCGATAGTCCTGGCCCTGGAAGGGACCGGCGGTGGAGATCAGCAGGTCGGTGCCCAGCTCGCTCAGTCGTTCGGCCAGATCCGCCTGATTGCCATCCAGCCGCACGGCCTGGCAACCGGCCTCAGCCGCCAAGCGCTCGGCCTTGGCCAGATCGCGCCCGGCGACCCAGACCTTGATGCCGGCGATGCTGCACAGACGCTTGACGATAACGCTGCCGAAATTACCGTAGCCGCCCAGCACCACCACCTTGAAATCCTTATCCGCCACTTCGCTGCTTCCTTATCACTATGCCCTTTTTCAGGCGGTTTCCACGCTGTCGGTATTGAACTGCAACTCGGCCAACCGTGCATACAGCGGGCTGCTGGCGACCAGCTCGGCATGTTTGCCGATCGCCACCAGCTTGCCCTGCTCGATCACCGCGATGCGATCGGCGCTTTTCACCGTGGCCAGGCGGTGGGCAATCACCAGGGTGGTACGCCCCGCCATCAACCGCGGCAGCGCCTGTTGGATCAGGTGTTCGCTCTCGGCATCGAGGGCGCTGGTGGCTTCATCGAGCAGCAGAATGGGCGCATCCACCAGCAGCGCGCGGGCGATGGCCAAACGCTGACGCTGACCGCCGGATAAACCCAGGCCGGCATCGCCCAAGTGGGTCTGGTACCCCTCGGGCAGCTTCATGATGAATTCGTGAGCATGGGCGGCCTTGGCGGCGGCTTCGACCTCGGCATGGCCGGCATCGGTTCGGCCGTAGCGGATGTTGTCCTCCACCGTGCCGAAGAACAGTGCCGGGTTCTGCGACACCAAGGCGAAGCAGCTGCGC
>CBIHQF010000153.1:0-7816 GCA_966211665.1 uncultured Pseudomonas sp.
GATCCAGGACATGCAGGTCCGCCTGCGTACGGCGGTGCCGACGCAAGCCCTGATCGTCGAAGAGTTGTTCGTTCAGGCAGTGGAGCCGGCACACAGCGAGAGCCGCCACGCCTTGGCATAAGCGACGCCATCCGCCACCCCAAGCCCCGCGCCCTGTCGCGGGGTTTTGCATTCAGGGTTAACAGGCCGTTGAAAAACCACCTACGTTTTTCAACGGCCTGTTAACGACTCGCACGCTCGTAATCGGCCTCGATGATCTGAAACGCATCGCTCGCGCCACCTTCCTCAGCAGTGCTCTCGACGGCAGGCTGGACCAAGGATTCGGGCCATTGCGCGAAACGCAGGCCGGTAATCCGGTTGAGACGCTCCAGGGCCTCTTCTGGATCGAGTCGATGGAGATGAACAACCGCACTTCTTTTCGCTGTCATAAAACGCCTTTAACTCCGCTAATCCCTGCTCTGCTGGCAGCCTGATCGCAATCTGCCATTAAGCAATAGCCAAAAGCGTGCCAGCCTCCTCGTGCTCTACTTCCTGGCTCTCTCGCCCTGCCCAGGCGGGATTGAGCTTGCTACAACGCCGCAAACTGACGTTTTTCGTCACTCCGCGTCAGACGTACTCAGCCACCGCGCCAAGCTGTCGCCGAACAGCGCCTCCTGCTGCTCATGCAAGGTATGCAGGGCGCTACGCAGCGCCGGATACCAAGGCTCGTCCAACTGCTCCGGCAAGTGACTCAACTGCGGCAACGGCCAGGGGCTGCGGCTCAGCAACTGCTGCAAGCTGTAATGGTTGAGGTCGCGGCTCAACACCCAGAACCCCGCACCGGCCGGGGCGATCAGATGCTGCTGCTCGAGAAACTCCAGCATCTCCTCCCATTCGAACTCCGGCAATAACCAGCCATGGCGCTGCACATCGCGATAGCGCACCTTGAGGCCGGACTGCTGACGTATATAGAACACCCGCAAGATGCCCAGCAAGACCAGCAACCTGGGCAGCGCACGCTTGCGCCATTGATGGGGCGTGCCCAGGTTGCACACCAGCTCGGCGCCCAATAGCACCAGCACCCAGGAGAGATAGATCCACAGGAGAAACAGCGGCACGGTGGCAAAGGCGCCGTAAATCAATTGATAGCCCGGAAACATCTGCACGTAGAGGCCGAACAGCGACTTGGCCACCTCGAACAGCAGGGCGGTGAACAGCCCGCCCAACAATGCGTGACTCAAGCGCACCTGCGCATTGGGCACGGTGGCGTATAGCAGGGTAAAGGCCGCGATGCTCGATAGCATGGGCATGACGTTCAATATCGCCTTGAACCCGAGCAGTGCATCCGGCCCGGAAATCAACGACAGCGATGCGACATAGGTGCTAATGGCGAAACCGCTGCCGAGCAGAATCGGTCCCAGGCTCAAAATCGCCCAATACAACAGAAAGCTCGAGGCGCCGCGACGCGGTTGGCGCACCCGCCAAATGGTATTGAAGGCTTTTTCGATGGTGACCAGCATCAGGAATGCGGTAACCGCCAGCACGATTACCCCGACCCAGGTCAATTGCCGGGCTTGGGCGGTGAAATCGCTCAGGTACTGCTGGACCAGCTCGCCGGCGGACGGCACGAAATTGCGGAAAACGAAACTTTGGATCTGCTCGCCCGTGCCCTGAAACACCGGCACCACGGAGAGCATGGCGAAGGTCACCGTCATCATCGGCACCACGGCGAACAAGGTGGTGTAGGTCAGGGCGGCGGCATTATTGATACAGCGGTCGGCGATAAAACGACGCAGCAAAAAGCGCCAGAAGTCCATCCAATCATTAACGCGCTGAAGCATGCATTCTCCTTAACCAGCAAACGGCAGCCGATGCGAATCCCTGGCAGGCCGTAAAAACCAAGCGAGCGATGGCCTGTTAGAATAGCCGCCATCCGAGACAAGACGCGACCCGCATATGACCGATCTGACGCTCTATCACAACCCACGCTGCTCGAAATCGCGCAGCGCCCTGCAACTGCTCGAAGAGCGCGGTCTCGCGCCGAGCATCGTACGCTACCTGGAAACGCCGCCCAGCGCCGCGCAACTACGCGAGCTGCTCGGCAAACTCGGGCTCAGCCCACGGCAGTTGCTGCGCAGCGGCGAAGACGAATACCAGGCGTTGAATCTGGCCAATCCCGAACTGACCGACACCCAGTTGATCGAAGCCATGGTTGCGCACCCGAAACTGATCGAGCGCCCCATCCTGATCGTCGGCGACAAAGCCGTAGTGGGCCGCCCACCGGAAAAAGTCCTGGAGATCCTGCCATGAACACACCCTACATTCTGGTCCTGTACTACAGCCGCCACGGTGCGACCGCGGAAATGGCCCGGCAGATCGCCCGTGGCGTCGAGATGGGCGGCCTGGAGGCGCGCCTGCGCACCGTACCGGCGGTTTCCACCGAGTGCGAAGCGGTAGCCGCCGAGATACCGGCCGAAGGGGCGCTCTACGCCAGCCTCGACGACCTGAAAAACTGCGCCGGCCTGGCGCTCGGCAGCCCGACCCGTTTCGGCAATATGGCCGCCCCACTCAAGTACTTCCTCGACGGCACCAGCAGCCTTTGGTTGAGTGGCGGCCTGGTCGGCAAGCCGGCTGGCGTGTTCACCTCCACCGCCAGCCTGCACGGCGGCCAGGAAACCACCCTGCTATCGATGATGCTGCCGCTGTTGCACCACGGCATGCTGATCGCCGGCCTGCCCTACAGCGAGTCCGCCCTGCTGGAAACCCGCGGCGGCGGTACGCCCTATGGCCCCAGCCACCACGCCGGCGCCGACAGCAAGCGCGCACTCGACGAACAGGAAATCGCCCTGTGCCGCGCGCTCGGCCAACGCCTGGCGCAAATCGCCGTGAAATTGGAGCCCAGCCGTGGCTAGAACCGCCAAGCCATTACCGGCACTCGATTGGCTGCAACCGCGTATGACGCTCAGCCGCAGCGTCACCTTGCTGAGCTTCTTCGCCCTGGCCGCCTTGTTGCTGACCTGGACACTGATGTTCGCCAATATTCCCGGCACGCTGCTGTGGGTCATCCTCGGCCTGCAACTGGCACCGCTGCTGCTGCTCGCCCCGGGCCTGATCATGGGCAACGCCCGCGCCCACGCCTGGGCCTGCTTCGTGGTCAACCTGTACTTTATCCAGGGCGTTCTGGCGGCGTTCGACCCCACCAAAACGCTGTTCGGCTGGTCGCTCACCCTCCTCAGCTTCAGCCTGTTCTGCGGCGCCTTGCTGTACACCCGCTGGCGCTTTCAGTACGACCGCAAGCTGGCTGGGGAAAGTTGATAACGCGCCTGGTGCTGCTGCCCGGTTTGAATGGCAGCAGCACCCTGTTCGCGCCATTGTTGGCGTATCTGAATCGGGGATTGGAGGTGCAGACGCTGAGCCTGCCGCCCCAGGGCAAGCAGGATTACCAGACCCTGGCCGACTGCCTGAAAAGCCAATTCGGTGAAAGACCTTTCGTACTGCTCGGAGAATCGTTCTCCGGGCCGCTGGCTTATCGCCTGACGCGGGATAATCCGCCGGGCCTGTGCGGGGTGATTTTTGCCGCTTCGTTTCTAAGCCGGCCACATCCGCTGCTGATGCTGGCGAGATACCTGCCGCTGCCCAAGAGAATGCTGAAAGAAAGCAGCCTGCTGCGCCTGTTCTGCGTAGATGAATCGGCCAGCGCCGCGCTGATCGAACTGCTACAGCAGGAAATCGAAGCGCTGCCGCCCGCGCTGTTGCGAGCGCGCCTGGCCAGCCTCAACGATCTGCAAGCCCCCACCGGCCGCATAAGCCTGCCTGCACTCCAGCTGCTGCCGAGCAGGGACCGCCTTGTCACCCGGCGCGCCTCGACCAACCTGCAAAAGCATTGCAGCCAATTGCAGCAAGTCATCATCGACGGCCCGCACTTTCTCCTGCAAAGCCAACCGCAAGCCTGCGCACGGGCCATCGAACGTTTTATCGAGACGATGGAGATGAAATAGGTGAAGCCTGCAGGCAGTAGGCTGGGGCGGTGTACCTGTCGGAGCCATGATGGGTATCGCTACGCTCAACGCCATCCTACGGGTATTGATTCCCGAGGTTCGTAGACATATAGAACCAGCCCGTAGGATGGGTTAACCGCCAGGGTGATCTTTGGCAAGACAGCGCGTCCTGCGCGGCGTAACCCATCAAGCGATGTCGGTCTAGCAGGCTGTCACCAACCCAAGGTTTCCTTGAGAAAGGGGATGGTCAACTTGCGCTGGGCCTGCAGGGACGCTTGATCCAGGCGCTCGAGCAGTTCGAAGAGCGAACTCATGCTGCGCTCGCCGCGGGTCAGGATAAACCGCCCGACATCATCGCCCAAATGTAAGCCGCGTCGAGAGGCGCGTAGTTGCAGGGCGCGTAGCTTGTCTTCATCGGACAGCGACTGCAGCTGGAAGACCAGCGCCAAGGTCAGGCGCGATTGAAGATCCGCCAACTGCACCGGCAATTCACGGGGCGAGGCGCCGGCCGCCAGAAGCAAACGCCGGCCACTGTCGCGCAGGCGGTTGAACAGGTGGAACAAGGCCTCTTCCCAATCGGCACGCCCGGCCACCGCATCCATATCGTCCAGACACACCAGTTCGCATTGTTCGAGGTTATCCAGCAAGGCCGGACCATAGTCCGCCACCTCGGCCAGCGGCAGATAGACCGCGGGCTCGCCGCGCTGCTCGAAACGCAGGCAGGCCGCCTGCAACAGGTGGCTGCGCCCCACACCCTCGGCGCCCCACAGATAAATCAGGCTTTCCGTCCAGCCGGCCTGCGCCTCGCACAAACGCTCGACATAACCGAGCGCGGCGGCATTGGCGCCGGGGTAATAGTTGGCGAAGGTCGCGTCGTCGCGCAGACGCACCCCCAAGGGCAGTTGAATAGGTGTCATGCAGGACTCGGGGGCTCATCCGAAGCGCTGGACCGCTCTCCGTAAAGTTCTGAAAGTTTATATAAATCATGGACATGACGCACTAGCACCATGATTACCGCAGCGACCGGCAAGGCCAGCAGCACGCCGGTGAAACCGAACAGCTGGCCGCCGGCCATGATCGCGAAGATCACCGCGACCGGGTGCAGACCTATGCGGTCGCCGACCAGCCAGGGCGTCAACAGCATGCCTTCGAGCAGCTGACCGACCATGAATACCGCAGCAATCGCCAGCAAGGGATAGAAGTCGCCGCCGAACTGGAACAACCCGGCGGCCAACGCCGCCCCCAGCCCGACCGCCACGCCGAGATACGGAACTATGCTGGCTAGGCCGGCGATCAGGCCGATCAGCAAGCCGAGCTCCAGACCGATCAGCATCAGACCGCTGGAATAGACCGCACCCAAGGCCAGCATCACCAATAATTGCCCACGCAGAAAGGCGCCGAGCACTTCGTGGCATTCGCCGACCAGCTTCACCACCAAGCCTTCGCGGCGGCGCGGCAGCAGCCCGCGCAATTTGGCGACCAGCAGGTCCCAGTCGCGCATCAGGTAAAAACTCACCACCGGCACCAGCAGCAGGTTGGCCAACCAGGCCAGCAGCGCCAGGCTGGATTTAGTGGCGTGGGACAGCAGCATGCTGAGGATATCGGTGGTTTTGCCCAAATGCTGGGAGAGCGACGCCTTGAGCTGATCGAACCGCCAGAAGCCGTCGGCCAGGCCGAGCTTCAACTGGATCCAGGGCAAGGCATCATGCTGCGCCCAGTCGAGCATTTGCGGCGCCAGTTCATAAAGGCGCACCAACTGTCGACCCAGCATCGGTACCAGTACCAGCAGCATGGCCAGCAGAATCAGGCCGAACAGCGCGAACACCACTACCACACCCCAGGTGCGCGACAGTTTGCGGCGCTCGAGACGATCGACCAGCGGGTCACCCAGGTAGGCCAGCAGGATGCCGACCAGAAAAGGCGAGAGAATCGGATGCAGCAGATACAACAGCCAGCCGAGCAGTAACAGCCCAACCATCCATAGCCAGCGATTCGAATCGGTCATGCTCAGCCCTCCATTGACAACACCGCCCCAGGCGCAGGCGTAAAAACCATTTGGCGACCGGACACACAAAAAGAAACCGCTGCTTAATCCGCAGCGGTTCTCAGGTAATGCCGGGCAGTTTACCAGCGAAAACGCAGAACATCGTTACGCGGCAGCACCTGCGGCGCCGAACTCGTCGCCGCGGGCTCGACCGGCGCCTGGCCGGCTTCGATGGGTGCGGTTTGATCTGTCACTTCCTGCAGACGCAATAGCGCGAGTTGCGCCCGCAACTGCTCGGCGCTGGCGTTGACCTGATAGACCAGCCGATCGCCCTGGGCCTGGCGCAACTGCGCGCCCATGGGCTCAAGGATGCGCTGCAACTGCGCATAGCGGGCCAGGTCGGCGCCCTGCACTTCCAGGGTCAAACTCGTTGCCGCCGCCCCCGGCGCCACCATGAAACGCGGCGCGAGTCGTTCGCCGATGGCCAGGAATACCGCATCGGCCACTGCCGTCTGATCGGCGCCCTGCACGCTGCCCTGCTCGCGCTCGTCGCCCAGCCACAGACGCCACTTGGCTTGCCATTGGCCGTTGTCCTCGCGGGCCTGCACCACCAGCAAAGCGTCGGCGGCATAGCGTTCCGATGCCGAACGCAAAGCTGCCGGGTCGCTCGCTTCCAAGGTCTCCGGGGTCGCCAGCAATTGCTCGCTCAAGTCGGCGATCGGCAGGCGTAGCGGCAGGCCGCGGTGCTGCGCGGCCTGGCTCAGAATCTGCGCGCCGCTCTGGCCGTCGCCGATCAAGCTGCTGCCGTTGGTAGCGTCATTCAGCCACCAGGCCAGAATCGCCGGGCGGTTGGCGCCCCAAAGCGACAAGCCGGCCTGACGCAACGCGCGCTCGGTACTGACGGGGTCGAAGTCGACCAGCAGATTGTCGTTCTCATAACCGTATTGGCTGACGATCTGCTGGGGATCCTTACGCAGCGCCTCCAATGCGGGAGCTTTCAGCGCTTCAGGATTGCCCGTCAAGCGCAGCACCAGGGTATCCAGCGCACGCAGCAAGGCCGCGTCGCGCTCTTCCGGTTGCTGGCTGGCGACCGGCTCGCGCACCTGGTAAAGGTCGTTCACCGTGGCCGCGATACTCGGCAAACTGAACAGGGGCAGGCACAGCAGAAATACACGGGCGAGCAAGCGCATAAAGAGTTCTCGAAGGTGGAATTAGCATCTAACCGGTACCGCGCAGCACAGCGGTCGCGCTCCTTTTAACACAGGCAGAAACCGCGCGTGCGTGGGCTCTCGCAAAATACATCGACTTTAATGAGGGTCGGTTCAGAGGGCTGCCGGATGCTTGGTACCTTAAACAGCCCTCCGCCCGACGGCAACCTCCGCTCGGGCCGGGTGGTCGCTGCCCGGCAAGCCTGATAAAATCGCGCGCCTTCGCAGACTGGCGGCAAGCAAGCCTGTCGGACTTAGCCCTGGACTAAGCCGACAACGCCGTGCCTGAGCCGATGCAATCCGACTTCCCCCTTAAAGGCCTGGATCTATGAGCAAGCAACCCTCCATCAGCTACAAGGACGCAGGTGTAGATATCGACGCCGGCGAAGCCTTGGTCGAACGCATCAAGAGCGTGGCCAAGCGCACCGCCCGTCCGGAAGTCATGGGTGGCCTGGGCGGCTTCGGCGCCCTTTGCGAGATCCCGGCCGGTTACAAACAACCCGTACTGGTCTCCGGCACCGACGGTGTGGGCACCAAGCTGCGCCTGGCGCTGAACCTTAACAAGCACGACAGCATCGGCCAGGATCTGGTCGCCATGTGCGTCAACGACCTGGTGGTCTGCGGCGCCGAGCCGCTGTTCTTCCTCG
>CBIHQF010000154.1:0-7700 GCA_966211665.1 uncultured Pseudomonas sp.
GAGCGAACACTACAATTCGCGTTTCCACCCGCGCGGCCTGAGCATGGCCATCGTCGGCGTGACCGATGCCTTGCGCTCGATCGGCCTGCCCTGGCAGCACATCGTCGATCAGGTCGCGCCGGACGAAATCGCGGTCTTCGCCAGTTGCATCATGAGCCAGCTCGACGAAAACGGCTTCGGCGGCATGATGCAGTCGCGCCTCAAGGGCGGCCGGGTCACCGCCAAGCAACTGGCACTGGGCCTCAACAGCATGCCGGCGGACTTCATCAACGCCTATGTGCTCGGCAGCGTCGGCACCACCGGCAGCATCACCGGCGCCTGCGCGACCTTCCTCTACAACCTGCAGAAAGGCATCGAGCAGATCGCCACCGGCAAGGCCCGGGTGGTGATCGTCGGCAGCAGCGAAGCGCCGATCAACCAGGAGTGTATCGAGGGTTACGGCGCCATGGGCGCCCTGGCTACCGAGGACGGCCTGCGCCAGATCGAAGGCAAGACCGAGATGGCCGAGGAAGAGGTGGACTTCCGCCGCGCCAGCCGGCCGTTCGGCGAGAATTGCGGCTTCACCCTGGCCGAGGCCTGCCAGTTCGTGGTGTTGATGGACGACGAGCTGGCCCTGCAGCTCGGCGCCGACATCCACGGCGCGGTGCCGGATGTGTTCATCAGTGCCGATGGCTTCAAGAAGTCCATTTCCGCGCCCGGCCCGGGCAATTACCTGACCGTGGCCAAGGCCGTGGCCAGTGCAGTGCAATTGCTCGGCGTCGAGGCCGTGCGCCAGCGCAGCTTCGTCCACGCCCACGGCTCCAGCACCCCGGCCAACCGGGTCACCGAATCCGAATTGCTCGATCGCATCGCCGCCAGCTTCGCCATCGAGCAATGGCCGGTGACCGCGGCCAAGGCCTTCGTCGGCCACTCCCTGGCCACCGCCAGCGGCGACCAGGTGATCTCCGCCCTGGGCAGCTTCAAGTACGGGGTGATTCCGGGGATCAAGACCATCGACGCGGTCGCCGAGGACGTTCACCAGCAGCACCTGAGCATCGCCACCGAGGACCGTCAGGTTGGCGAGCAGGCGCTGGATGTGTGCTTCATCAACTCCAAGGGCTTCGGCGGCAACAACGCCAGCGCCGTGGTGCTGGCACCCCACGTGGTCGAGCGGATGCTGCGCAAACGCCATGGCGAAGCCGCCTTCGCCGCCTATTGCGCACGCCGCGAACAGACCCGCGCCGCCGCCCTGCAGTACGACGAGCAGGCGACCCAGGGCCAGTTGCAGATCATCTACAACTTCGGCAACGACCTGATCGACGACCGCCAGATCGAAATCAGCCAGGAGCGGATCAAGGTGCCGGGCTTCGCCCAGCCGCTGGTGTTCAAGGCCGACGATCGCTACGCGGATATGCGCGACTAGCGATCAATCCTGAGCGCCATGGAATTGCTGGAACTGCCGACGCTGCTTCTTGCTCGGCCGCCCATCGGTCTGCACGCCCAGGGCGCCGGCCTTGCGCTGCGCGGCGGCGCGCTCCCGGCGCTCGATACTCTCGGCGGTTTCCGCATACAGGGCCTGGGCCTCGGGCGCACCGCGGCGCACCGCCGATAGCGCCTGGATCACCACGCAGCGCTCGTCGAAGCCATTGCGGATCAGCAGCTCATCGCCCACCCGCGGTTCCTTGCTCGGCTTGCAGCGCTCGCCGCGGCAATGCACCTTGCCACCCTCGATCGCAGCTTTGGCCAGGGCACGGGTCTTGTAAAAGCGCGCGGCCCAGAGCCACTTGTCCAGGCGCACCTTGTCGTCGTCTTTGTCGTTCATTAGTTCCCCAATAGTGCCGGCGGATTGCTCGACATATTGCCTGATGCAGTTGTCATAAGGGCCAACTAGAATGCCCGCAAATACTGCGGACGGGTGTCTGTGAAAACTTTCGACCAACTCAACGTGACCGGCCTACGCGAATGGATCAACCTGCCGGATCTGGGCATGATCGGCCTGCGCGCGAAGATCGATACCGGCGCCAGAACCTCCTGCCTGCACGCCAGCGATATCCAGCCGTTCGAGCGTGACGGCGAGCAGTGGGTACGCTTCGCCGCGCACCTGGGCACCCTGGTGCAACGCCGGCACCGTTGCGAAGCGCCTGTGGTGTCGGTGAAGATCGTCAAAAGCTCCAACGGCCATGCGCAATCGCGCTATGTGATCCGCACGCGCCTGACTTTGGGCGATCGCGAGTGGCCGGTGGAGTTCACCCTGACCTGCCGCAAGAGCATGCGCTATCGCATCCTGCTCGGTTCCAAAGCGCTGATCGACGGGCAACTGCTGGTTAACCCGGCGCTCACCTACGTACAGAACAAACCCACTCTTGCCGATCCTTCTGGTGCCCAATGAAAATCGCCGTGCTGTCGCGCAATCCGCGCCTGTATTCCACTCGTCGCCTGGTCGAAGCCGGGCAACAGCGGGGCCACGAGGTGGTGGTGATCGACACCCTGCGCGCCTATATGAACATCGCCAGCCATAAACCGCAGATCCACTACCGCGGCCGGCCATTGGAGGGCTTCGATGCGGTGATTCCGCGGATCGGCGCCTCGGTGACCTTCTACGGCTGCGCGGTGCTGCGCCAGTTCGAGATGATGGGGGTGTTCCCGCTCAACGAATCGGTGGCCATCGCCCGCTCCCGCGACAAGCTGCGCTCGCTGCAATTGTTGTCGCGACGCGGCGTCGGCCTGCCGGTGACCGGTTTCGCCCACTCGCCCGACGATATTCCCGACCTGATCCAGATGGTCAACGGCGCGCCCCTGGTGATCAAGGTGCTGGAAGGCACCCAAGGCATCGGCGTGGTGCTCTGCGAAACGCAACAGGCCGCCGAGTCGGTGATCGAGGCTTTTATGGGCCTCAAGCAGGACATCATGGTGCAGGAATACATCAAGGAGGCCGGCGGCGCCGACATCCGCTGCTTCGTGGTCGGCGACAAGGTGATCGCCTCGATGAAACGCCAGGCCAAACCCGGCGAGTTCCGCTCCAACCTGCATCGCGGCGGCAGCGCCAGCCTGATCAAGATCACCCCGGAAGAACGCATGACCGCGATCCGCGCCGCCAAGGTCATGGGCCTGTCGGTGGCAGGGGTGGACATTCTGCGCTCGAACCACGGGCCGCTGGTGATGGAAGTCAACTCCTCGCCCGGCCTGGAAGGCATCGAAACCACCACCGGCAAGGATGTCGCCAGTCTGGTCATCCAGTACCTGGAGAAAAACGGCGGCCCGCATCTGACCCGCACCAAGGGCAAGGGCTAGCAAGCTGCAAGCTGCAAGCTGCAAGCTAATCAGCGTATGGCCGACCCGCCAGCGTCGAGGCTTTTTCGCTGTTGCTCTTACTTGCAGCTTGTAGCTTGAGGCTTAGGGCTCATTGCTAGACCGCATCGCGCGGCAACAATAGCCCCAATGGCAGACACACCCGCGCTTCCAGACCGCCGCCGGAGCGGTTGCGCAGCTCGATGCTGCCGCCATGCAGAGCGGCGATACGTTTGACGATCGCCAGGCCCAGCCCCGCGCCCTGGCCGCCACGGGCGCGGTCGCCGCGGATAAACGGATTGACGATGCTGCCCAGCTCGTTCGGGTCGATACCGGCACCACGGTCCAGCACACTGAGCACCACATAAGGCGCACTGCAATCGCCGGATACCGAGACAGCCACTTCCACCCCGTTGCCGCCATAGAGCAGGGCGTTTTCTATCAGGTTGACCAACAGTCGCTTGATCGACACCCGGCGTAGCGGAAACTCAGGCACAGGCTCCAGGCACAGACGGACCAGTGTCTGTTGCTGGTTGTAGGGCGCCACCACCTCGCGGACCACATCGAGCAGGTCGAGGGTTTCCAACGGCTCGTCGCGGCCGTCGCGGATAAAGGCGAGGAACTGATCGAGAATCGCATCCATGTCCTCGATATCGCGCACCATGTCCTCGGTCAGCTCGGAGTCGTTGTCGAGCAACTCCAGCGACAAGCGCAGGCGGGTCAGCGGCGTGCGCAGGTCGTGGGACACCCCGGCGAGCATCAACTCGCGTTCGCGCCCGGCCTGCTCGACGTCTTCGGCCATCTGGTTGAAGGCGCGGTAGACCTCGGTCATTTCGCTCGGCGTATCGCTGACCGGCAAGTGCACGCTACGGCCCTGGCCGATCTGCCGGGCGGCGAACACCAGACGCTTGAGCGGCGCGCTGAGCTGGCTGACGAAAATCCAGGCAGCCGCGGTGGAGAGCAGGCCGATGGCCAGGAACCAGCCCAATACGCTCCAGATCCGCTGGCCACGCAACGGGTGCGGATACAGCGGCACCCGCAGCCACTCGCCGCCCAGGGCAGGGGCATGCACCCAGAGCGCGGGCGGGCTCTTCGCGCGCACCCGTACTTCGGTACCGGGGCCGAGTTCGGCTTGCATCTGTCGTTCGAATATCTCGCTGTAGGGCCAGTGCTGCTCGCTGGTCGGCACCTCATCATGGGGAACACGCTCCAAGCCCGCCGCCGCGGCGATGGTCGCGCGGTCTTCCGGGTCGGCCGCCCAATAGGCGCGCAGGGTCAGCGCTGCGCCATGGCTGTATTGGCGGTCGACCAGCACGTCCTCGTTCATCATCAGATAAACCAGGGTCAGCGCCTTGGAAAACAGCACCACGATCAACACCAGCCACAGGGTGCGGGCGAAAAAGCTTTGCGGGAACCAGACAGGAGTTTTCACAAGCGGCAAGCCTCAAGCTTCAAGCGGCAAGAAAGAGCGGACGGCGCACCACTTGCAGCTTGAGGCTTGTAGCTTGCCGCTTCATTTATTGCCATCCGGCACGAATACATAGCCCACGCCCCACACCGTCTGGATATAACGCGGTTTCGACGGGTCCGGTTCGATCAGCCGGCGCAGGCGGGAAATCTGCACGTCGATGGAGCGCTCCAGCGCATCCCATTCGCGGCCGCGGGCCAGGTTCATCAGTTTGTCGCGGGTCAGCGGTTCGCGGGCATGCTGCACCAGGGCCTTGAGCACGGCGAATTCGCCGGTGGTGAGCATATGGACTTCGTCGCCCTTCTTCAGCTCGCGGGTGGCCAGCGACAGTTCGTACTCGCCAAAGCTCACGCTTTCGTCTTCGCTGCCCGGCGCGCCGGGTACCAGCGGGGCCTGACGGCGCAATACGGCTTTGATCCGCGCCAGCAACTCGCGCGGGTTGAAGGGCTTGGCCAGGTAATCGTCGGCGCCCAACTCCAGTCCCTGAATACGGCTTGCCTCGTCGCCCTTGGCGGTGAGCATGATGATCGGCACCTGATTGTTCGCCGCACGCAGGCGGCGGCAGGCGGACAAACCGTCCTCACCCGGCAACATCAGGTCCAGCACCACCAGGTGGAACAGCTCGCGGGACAATAGACGATCCATTTGCTCGACGTTCTCCACGGCGCGCACGCGGTAGCCCTGTTCATCGAAGAAACGTTCGAGCAGGCGCCGCAGGCGGGCGTCGTCGTCGACCACCAGAATTTTTTCGCCTTCAAGCGCGGGGGCAGTGCTGTTCATAAGGGCTCCTTGACCGAGGATCCGCAGCGTTCATCGAACACCCACGGTTTCCAACGCCGGCATTATGGCTCAGCCGTCAGCACAGGCGTGCAGCCCATTGTTAGCAGATTTGTCGTCATAAGCTGTAAAGCGGATGGCCGCCCCTTGCAAGTTGCAAGAGACCGGGGCCTGGCTCAGGCAATACAAACGCTCGCTTGCAGCTTACCGCTTACCGCTTACCGCTTACCGCTTACCGCTTACCGCTAATTAGAAGGGGTAGTGTTCCTCCAGGCCATTCTTCCGGTAGATGGCACGTAAGCTGCCGTCCTCCTTCATCCGCCGCAACTCCTCGTCATAGCGCTGCGCCAAGGCCTGCAACCCCGGATAGTTCGAAGCTTTGACGAAGGTGTTGTAATAGGCATCGCTTTTCATCGGTTTGGGCAGATAGGCAATGCGCTGGATATAGCCGCCCTGACGAGCCCCATAGAGCGTGACCATAGCGGGCAGCGGCACGATATCGATGCGCCCATACAGAAGCTTCTGCATCTGCAGCTCGTTCTGGGTGACCAGGTCGGTGTGCCAGATGCCCGCCTCGACCGCCGCCCAGAACTCCTTGGTATAGGAAAACCCCTGGGTCGCACCGACCCGCAGGCCTTTCAGATCGTCCAGGCTGTCGTAGCGCAAGCGCGGCAGATTTTCCCTGAGCACGAAAAAATGCCAGTTGTTGTAAATGTGCGCCTCACGGGCATACAGCAGATAGGGCGCACGTTCTTCCTTGAGGGAATAGGTGAACACCATGTCGTACAACTTGCCCTGGCGCCAGTTGCTCTCCAGCCGGGCAGAGGACGACTCCAGACGAATCCGGTAGGGCACATCGAGACGACCCAGAATATGTTCGAGCACATCGACGTCGAGCCCCTTGATCACACCATCGGCCGGGTCGACATAGCGCACTGGAGTCTCCGGGATACCGCCGACCACCAACTCTCTGGCCTGGGCGACAGCCAGCCCGAAGCACAACGACAAACAGCACAGCGATACGCGGATACTCATGGATAGACGCATACAGCCCTCGAACAGCCTGGCCCTGAAAGGTCGCTCCGCTCGCCGGTTGGAAGCGGGCGCGTGCTAAAAGCCTAGCCGTCCAGCGACCTGTCCTAACCTTAGCATGCCATCCGCCCCCCAACGCCCGGCAAAGGCAATGAGGCCGCGCTTAGGACTCACGGGCGTTGCGCACCGATATCTGGTCGTTCAAGGTCCAGAAGTCGTAGAGCACGCCGACCAGGAATAAGCCGCCGGTGAGCAGGTAGAGGATGCCGGTGATCCACTTGCCCTGGTACATGCGGTGCACGCCGAACACGCCAAGGAAGGTCAGCAGTATCCAGGCGACGTTGTAGTCGGTGTCGCCCGCGGTAAAACGCAGATCGGCCTCGCGGTCCATCGCCGGGATCAGGAACAGGTCGACGATCCAACCGATGAACAGCAGGCCCAAGGTGAAGAACCAGATGGTGCCGGTCACCGGCTTGCCGTAATAGAAGCGGTGCGCACCGAGAAAACCGAATATCCACAAGAGATAACCGATGACTTTGCTGTGGGTGTCCTGTCTTGCCTGCATGTTTTTGCTCCTGTTAAGTGCGACTGTCAGTGTGGCGGCTAAGCACGGCTGCGGCGAATCGGACATGCGGAACGATTTGCCGTTCGATAAAAAAGCCCGCTATCGCGGGCCGGGTAAAGCGTGCATTTCAACGGAAACGTCGGCCCGGATCTTCCTCGCTGACTTCCAGCGACAGGCCTTGGGACATGCTGGTCAAGTGGTCGCCGTCGGTTTCCGAGCCGAGCTTGATCAACAGACGCAGGTCGTTCGCCGAGTCGGCGTAGAGCAATGCATCCTCGTAGGTGATCTCGCCCTGGCTATAAAGGTTGTACAGCGCCTGATCGAAGGTTTGCATGCCCTGCTCGGTGGAGCGTTTCATCAGCGCCTTGAGCTCGTGCACTTCGCCTTTGCGGATCAGGTCGGCGGCCAAAGGGGTGTTGATCAGTACCTCGATCACCGCGCGACGCCCCTTGCCGTCCGGGGTCGGCACCAACTGCTGCGCGACAATGGCCTTGAGGTTGAGCGACAGGTCCATCCATACCTGATTCTGCCGGTCGGCCGGGAAGAAGTTGATGATCCGGTCCAGCGCCTGGTTGGCGTTGTTGGCGTGCA